>JBDUCC010000071.1:0-12304 GCA_040003675.1 bacterium
GTCCGCGTTACGGCACGCTTGGGTTCGTCGCCTTGCCGAACGTTTGGATCTTTCAGATTTTGTTTCCACTGATCTCGCCGGTGATGGACCTGATGCTCATCTACACTTTGATTTCGGCGGGACTTGATTGGCTTGAGCAACCCAAAGGCTATTCATTTACGAACCTACAGCAGATACTCTTCTACTATGCTTTGTTTCTGGCAATTGACTGGTTGGCCGCGTGCTTTGCTTTCCTTTTAGAAAAGAAAGAACAGTGGCGGTTGCTTTGGTGGTTATTTCTCCAGCGCTTCTGTTATCGCCAGGTGATGTACTCCGTCATGATCAAATCTGTCGCGGTCGCAACGCGCGGCAAAATAGTCGGTTGGGGCAAACTCGAACGGAAGGCGACTGCTGAAGCACAGTCGTGAAGCGAAAATCTGCAATGCGGAACAAGCGGAATGGAATGCTCACCTTTGCGCTGCTGCTCACGGCGGCGTTTTGTTTTCGTGTTTCAGTTGCGCGCCTGCTGCCGAACGACGAACCCGGTGATAGCAAGGTTTATATACAAATTGCGCGCAACGTACTTGAACAGCACGTCTATTCGCATGCAACCGAACCGCCTTTTGGACCGTCGCTGATACGCCTGCCTGGTTATCCGCTTTTTCTCGCCGGCATCTACACCGTTTTTGGACACGGCGACAACACCGCCGTGCGCATCGCGCAGGCGCTGATCGATACCGCTTCATGCGGACTGATTGCGTTGCTGGCGTTTTACTGGGAACCGGATGAAAAACTAAAACGGCGGAGCGCTGTTGCGGCGCTGGCGCTGGCGGCGGCTTGTCCTTTCAGCACCATCTACGTCGCTACCATCCTGACCGAAACGTCGACGATTTTCTCTGCCGTCGCGATGTGTTTGACGGCCACTTTCGCATTTCGCGCGCTAGACTTAAGGCGCGCCGTGCTGTGGTGGATTGCGACTGGGATCATCTCAGGGTTGGCAGTTTTATTTCGACCCGATAGCGGCCTCTTTGCTGCGGCAATCGGTATTGCGTTGGTTGCCACTCTGCTTAAGCGGCCGAGCAACGCACAAGAACTGCAGCCCAGCAAAGACGGTCGGTTAGTGTTTTCCCGTACTGTTTTGTTTGGAGCGATCTTTTCGCTGGCTTTCTGTCTGGTGCTCGTGCCCTGGACCATTCGCAACTATCGAGTGTTCCACCTGTTTCAGCCCCTCGCGCCGGCACATGCTGAGATGCCCGGTGAGTTTGTGCCGCGTGGATATCTGACCTGGTTGCGCACCTGGATCGATGATGGGCGTTACATCGGCCCGGTATTGTGGGCGCTCGACGATGCCCCGATCAAGATCAGTGACATTCCGGATCGCGCTTTTGATTCGGCTGAAGAGAAACAACGCGTCGCCGCTTTACTTGATAAGTACAACCATCCGCCGGATGCGCAGCCGCCGGAGAGCAGCGATGCTCAATCGCAAGCAGCACCACCGCCAACCGTCGATAACCCCGCAGACGAGCAAGGTAACGTTAACGACAATTCGAGCGACAATTCGAATGACAATCGTAACGAGGACAACTCCGGGACTCAGAAGGATGAAGACGATGCAGATTCCGGAGATGAAGGCGACCAGAAAGATCTGGCTGATGAACAATCGAACAGCGATCAAGCATCAACTCAAGCTGTTCAGATGACTCCGGAAATCGATACCGGCTTTGCGCAAATCGCTGCAGAACGAAAAGCGCGTCATCCGATCCGTTACTATCTTTTTTTACCGTTCAAGCGCGGGCTGTCTCTTTGGTTTGATACTCACTCGCAATACTACCCGTTTGAGGGTGAATTGCTGCCGCTCGGCGACCTTGATTACGACATTCATCAACAATACTGGCTGCCGCTATTTGCCTTTCTGACGTTTGCTTATACGTGGCTGGGCGTAACTGGTGGGTGGTTTTTGTGGAGTTCAGGATCGTTTGTAGCACGCCGTTGGTGGTTGCTGGCCGCGCTTATGATCTTCTTGCGAATTGGCTTCTTCGCAACGCTGGAAAATCCCGAACCACGTTACGTGGTCGAAGTCTTTCCCTTCCTATCGGCCCTCGGTGGCATCGCGATCACGCGCCTGAGTTCCGCTAAGGCACTTGATTAGATTGAGAAGCTTTCCCATAAATGTCATGAGTCAGGTAAAGCCGAACCTGAGTTGGCCCATTACATTGAGGCAAGCTCTTCTTGAGAGTTTTTCTTCATTAGGAGTTCGGCTGGTTTAAGGTACCGGCGAAGGTGCGGGTGAGGCTTGTTCCGATGGCATCACTCGCGAAGGGTCAGGCTTGTCTGGAGAAGTGTGCACATGAATGGCTTTCCAATCTTTTCCAACTCGCTTGAAAACCAGAGTCATTCTTCCCGTAGCTGTTTCCGGAGTGCCTTTGTAAGTTTGCGACTGCGTCCACAGGCAACTAACCATGGCGCCGTCGCGACCCAGCATGGTGATGGAAACATCGCGCACGTCGAGTTTGACGTCCTTCACCTCGGCGTAAGAACTCTCCCGGTTCTTGCGCATTTGCTCCCAACCGCGAGTGACGGTTCCGTTGTTATTGAACAGAATCAGGCGCGGTGAATTCAAATAAACGTTTGCCACCGCCTTCGCATTCGCACGGCGAATACCATTCATGAGGGCGTTAAAAGCCGCGATGACGCTCTGCGACCCCGGCGTTTCAGTTCCAGTAATCTTTGGCTTTGCTTCCGTGGCACGGGCCGCGGGCGCAGTAGAAGCAGGCTGCTGGACATCGGTGCTCGGCGTTGGTCGTGTTGGAGTTCCGGTCGCCGCGGGCGTGCTGGTTGTGCGCGGGCGACCGGAGGGAGCAGAATTCGTGTTCTGGGCCTCGACGGCGGACGCGGCTAAAGTCAAAACAAAAACGAAAATGATTACGAAACTTCTTTTCATAAGTACTCCTGTTGTTAACTCGTTTCGCCTCCCGCCAACCTGAACGAACTAAACGTCGCCGAGTGCGTCCATAGCGGCGAACCATGGTACCCCACTGCGCAGTCTTTCAACAGAACGTTTTTGACCGAGGATCGCGAACACTTCAAACATTGACGGTCCGACCGCCTGACCCGTCAACATCGTGCGCGAACCATTGATCAGCAGACCCGCCTTCACATCTTGCTCTTCAGCAAAACTACGAAGCGTGGCCTCGGCTGTGTCGTGATTAAACGGATCGAGCTGTTCCAGACGATCTGCAAGCTCCGGCAAAAGCTCTTTTAGTTTTGGTTCCTTCCGGAGGTTTTTGTTGACGGCCGCTTCGTCGAAATCAAAGTCGTCGGAGAAATATGCACGGCCTTGGGCCGAAAAATCCTTTAACGTGTGAAAGCGCTGCCTAACCAGTTCAACTGTTTTAACAAACCAATCGCGATCATCTTCCTCATATTCCTCTCGCCAAAGCTTGTTCGCGCGCAGCTCTGCTTTGACCATCGGCAACAAATCGTCTACCGGCATCGTGCGCACGTATTCCGCATTCATCCAGAGAGCTTTCTCGTCCGTCCAGTGGCGCGGATCGTTTTCCTGAAAGTTAAAAACCGCCGGCGAGCGATGAATATGCTCGAGCGAGAATTCCTGAATCAACTGGTCAACAGACAAAACTTCCTTACCGTCGGCTGGCGCCCAGCCCAGCAGCGCCAGAAAATTACGAAACGCCGCCGGCACGAAACCACGATCGCGATAGGTCGTTAAGGAAACCACCTCGCCGTGTTTTCGTTTGGAAAGTTTTCCCTTGTTTGGCGCCAGGATTAACGGCAGATGCGCAAAGTGGGGCAGGTTCGCGCCCAGCGCTTGGTAGAGCAGAATTTGCTTATGCGTGTTCGTGAGATGGTCCTGGCCGCGGATGACATGGGTAATGCCCATCTCAATGTCATCGATTACCACCGAAAGGTTGTAAAGTGGATGGCCATCCGATCTCAGCAAAACCAAATCTTCAATCTCAGTATAGTCACGCTCTTGTGGCCCATAGACCATGTCTTCAAAGTGCGTTTTGCCGGCGCGCGGAATTTTCAAACGCACTGCAAACGGTTCGCCCGCGGCAGCACGCTTGTCTGACTCGTCGCCGGCTAGATCTCGAAACGGATTACTGCGATGGTCCACACCTTCCGCGGCATGCGCGCGCGCGCGATCGGCGATGCCTTGTTTGACAGTTGCGTCGTTACGCTCGGCTTTCGGTGTGAAGTCGCGATAGGCTTTTCCTTCCGCGACGAGTTTGTTGGCCGCCACCCGGTGCTTATCAGCGTTAGCAGACTGAAAAATCAAGTCCTCGTCGTAGGACAATCCCAACCACTCAAGGCCGTTGATGATCGAGCGTGTTGATTCTTCTGTCGAGCGCTGGAGATCGGTGTCTTCAATACGCAGCAGAAACTTGCCGCCGGTTTTTTTGGCGTAGAGCCAGTTGAACAGCGCGGAGCGCGCCGCGCCAATATGCAGATAGCCGGTTGGAGATGGAGCGAAACGGACGCGAACGGACATAAGAAATAAGAGGTCGGAGATCAGAAGTCAGAGGTCAGTTAACAATTAGAGGTCAGAGGTCGGAAGTCAGCGTCAGTTAAAAAGGAACTCGAACAGTTCTTACTGACCTCTGACCGCTGACTTCTGACCTCTGTTTTCTGGCGGAGATGACAGGATTCGAACCTGTGAAGGGCTTTTGACCCTTAACGGTTTAGCAAACCGCCGCCTTCAGCCACTCGGCCACATCTCCGCAACGATGCGAAAAATTATTCTAGTCGGCAGGTGAATATTGTCAAGGCAGGTATACATTTTAGTGAGTACGCTGGTTGAAATAGTCTCTGTGCGTCCTCTGTGCTTTCTGTGTCTCGGTGGTGAATCCTTAACGATGTGCACCACAAAGTCACAGAGCACACAAAGGACGCACCGAGAAAACTGAAATTAGAACACTACTATCCTTCACTGTTCCTGCGAATGGCCATTAACGTCAGGTCATCGGTGGGCGCGCGGCCTTCGCCAAACGCGTGCAACGCGCGAATGCTCAGATCAATCAATTCACGTGGGGCGAGTTTTCCATTTCCTTCCATCAGCCGCGACAGACGTTCAATGCCAAACTCAGTGCCGTTACCATCTGCCAATTCAGAAAACCCATCGGTGTAGAGAAAAAGCGAGTCGCCTGCATTCATCTGAAATTTGCTGACGGAAAAACTCTCGCTACAGAAAACCCCGACCGGCAAACCGGTGGCAGCCAGGGCGCGCACGCTGCCGTTTTGAACCAGCAGCGGCGGCAGGTGCCCGGCGTTGCAAACTTCGACTTCACCGTTGTTGCCAACCCGGCCGCAAACCAGCGTTGCATATTGAGTTGGTAATGTGCTCTCGCAAAACACGCGGCTGGCACGTTCCACCATTTGCTCAAGCGGCAGATTGATCGAGATCAAGGTGCGAAACATCGCCTGGAGGTGGGCCATCAACATTGAAGCAGCGACACCTTTTCCCGACACGTCTCCGACAACGAACATCCAGGAGCTGTCGTTGCCGTTGATCAAGTCGCAATAATCACCGCTGACCGCGCCGGCGGGTTGATAGTGGTATGCGACCTCCCAGCCGTCGATACGCTTGTGGGTCGCAGGTAGTAGTCCTGCCTGAATCTGAGCGGCCAATTCCAGATCCTGTTCAAGCGCGCGCTGTTCCTTTGCCGTCAAGTGGTCAATGCAAAAGCGGGTTAGGGGATCGGCGATCAGTCTTTCTGTTTCGACGCTGTCGTGACAAACCTCGCACAAACCGTAGACACCGATGTCCATGCGATGAAGCGCGTCGTCAACTTCGTGCAGCAGTCGCGTTAACTCGGCGGGACGATGAAAACCGTGCGCCGCCGCCTGCAACTTCTCCTTCCGATCGACCAATTGTTTGCGCAGTACAGGCTCGATTGCGGTAGCCATTTTTCGATTCCTTCCTGGTTCAGCCCGTCATGCTGGCGGGACGTGGAGCTCTTTGTAGTTGTACGGGAAGACGGGGAGCGCAACAGATTTTCTGCAAACGAGAACGATCGTTTTGCATCGCCGGGTGGCCGGCCAGCCAAGTTCGCACTTCGCGAAAAATTCTGGCAGCGTGCGGGTCCTGGGGTTCGGTAATGCGATAGTGAATCCACTTACCGTCTCGTCGGGCGGAAACCACTCCGGCACGTTTCAGGTAAGCGAGGTGCCGGCTGATCTTGGGTTGATTAATTTTCAACACTTCGACAAAGAAGCAAACGCAAACCTCGTCTGCGCCGATGAGATTTATCAATCGCAAACGGGTTCGGTCTGCCAGTGCTTTAAAGAGAAAAGCGATGTTGTCTTCGGCGTTTGCCATGCGTGTTTTCGGTTGTGCTCCGGTAAAAGTAATACGATTTTGGTGGGCCGGGAGTTCCTTTTCGTGCTGAAGTTATCGCGCTTTTCGGCCCTAAATTTAGGCGCAAAAACAGCGAAATTCTATCCGCATCTTGCGTTCAAATCCGAGGTGTTTGACGAAAGGCTTCAACCTATACCCACCTTGTGGCTGCGGCGCTCCAACAGAATCGTGTCGCGCCACACATCCTTCATCTTGCCAATGCGTTCGCGGCCGCCAACTTCGCGGAAGCCGCACGATTTGTGCAGTGCCAAACTCGCGGTGTTTTCCGGGAAGATACTGGCCTGCAGGGTCCAAATGTCGTTAACTTCCGAGTCTGCAATTAGTTTCAGCAATAAGGTTCGTCCGACGCCCAAGCCGCGCGCCGCAGCGGCGACATAGACGCTGACTTCAGCGACGCCCGCATATACCGTTCTAAATGAGATCCGACCCAGAGCAGCCCAGCCAATCACCCGCACCGCTGAAACCGCAACCAACCTCGGGGCAGGGAAATGGGTGGTATTCCAAGCCTCCCACGGCGGCGCTTCGGTTTCAAAAGTGGCGTGCCCAGTGGCAATTCCTTCGAGATAAATTGCCCGAACCGCCGGCCAATCGGCTTCGTTCAGGGCCCTGATTTCAATCGTTTTGCCAGCCATGGGAAGAAAAACTTATATACGCCTTGACAGATATGTCGCCCCCAGGTATATTCTGCTTACATTCGCTTAAGCGAATATGAAATATAGAGGAGGACGACATGGAAAGCAAGCAAACGGTACAGGCGCTGAAGGCCCACTTGGCCTTGAACGTGCGAAGTGTGGAGGGGAGTATCGAGTTTTACAAAAAGATGCTGGGTATTGAGCCGAGCAAGGTGCGGCCGGGCTACGCCAAATTTGACGTGCAAAATCCGCCGCTTAACCTGACACTGAATGAGGGTTCGTTTTGCGAGCGAGGTGCGCTGTCGCATCTTGGTATTCAAGTCGGGTCAACTGACGACGTTTTGCAGACGCGGCAACGATGGGCGGATGCGGGTCTAATCACTCGCGATGAGATGCAAACCAACTGTTGCTACGCGACGCAGGACAAAACCTGGGTGCAGGATCCTGATGGCAACGAATGGGAAGTGTTCGTGGTACTTAAAGATAACCATGAGTCAAGCAACCTTTGTTGCGCTACGAGCGAACCGCAGACTGTGAGCATCGGACGCGAGTAATTGCCCCATAAGCTTCAGCTTGTCACAACCACGACAAACTAAAGTTTGTCGGACAAAAAAAGCCTGGACGTAATGACACGTCCAGGCCTTTCTCAAAAACAAAAATGCCTTACTGCGAGTTCTTGTTCAAAAACTCCTGCCGCCGATTCCTGCGTTCTTCGATCCTCGACTTGCGGTCCTGTTCCAGCTGCTCGAGTTTAGCTTTCTGTTCCGCTGTCAGAAGTCCTTCCATTTCAGCACGACTGCCTTGCATGGCCGCGCGCATTTCCTGACGCAATGCCTTCGCTCGTGCTTCATCATCGGCGGTGAAGGTGCCGGCGATTCTCTTCTCCCGCAGACTAAACAACTCTTCTCGCTGCGTCTTGGTGCCCGCCAGCCGCCGCTGCATGATCGCGCGCGCCTGTTGCCGCTGTTCGTCGGTGAGATTCAATTCTCTCATGAGGTGACGACCAATTCCTCCCCGGTGTCTCATTCCTGCTCGGCGCTTTCCCTGCTCGCCGCGCCTCGCTAATCGTTCCGAACGTGCCTTCATACGCGCATCCGGCGTCGTTGAGGATTGCGGTTGCGCTTCTTGCGCCACGGCAACGCTCGCCAGGATCAAGCTGAGGCCCAAAACTGAGATTATGCTTTTTCGTAAGAACATTTCTCATCAAACTCCTTATTCAGTAATCGATGGGTATTACCCTTTGCGTTAGACGGCGCAACCGGGAATTAAGTCGGGAAAGTTAGCGATTGACTAAGAAAGCCCAACAGAGTACTTTATAGCGCAAAGACAAACGGCCTGGTGGCTGTGTTGCTTAAAAGGACAAATCGTAAGAACTTTGTGAGTAGTAAAAAACTGAAGCGTCACGCTACAATACCGCGCCAATGGATCTTCTCGAACAGATAAACTCTCCGGCGGATCTGCGCTGCCTGCCGGTTGAACAGTTACAGCCGGTCGCAGACGAAATTCGGCAATACATACTTGAGACGATGTCGCGAGTGGGTGGCCACACCGGCGCCTCACTTGGCGCCATCGAACTTGCCGTCGCCCTCCATTACGCATTCGACACACCGTACGACCGGTTGGTTTGGGACGTAGGGCATCAAGCCTATGCTCACAAGATTCTGACCGGGCGTCGCCAGGATCTGCCGACAATTAAACAATACGGCGGCATCAGTGGCTTCCTGCGACGGGACGAGTCGGAATACGACACCTTTGGCGCCGGCCACGCTTCTACCTCGCTTTCAGCCGCGCTTGGCATGGCCATCGCTCGCGACAAGAAAGGCGAGGACCATCACGTTGTTGCCTTGATTGGTGACGCATCGCTTGCCGGGGGCATGGCGATGGAAGCTATTAATCAGGCCGGACACTTGAAGAGTCGTTTGATTGTCGTGCTCAACGACAACGAGATGTCGATTGCGCCGGCGGTTGGCGCGCTGACTGGCTATCTAAATCGCATTCGTGGCGCCCATCGTTATCATCGCTTTAAAGACGAAGTCGAAGAAACGTTGCTCGCAATCCCTTCGGTCGGTGAGCGATTGCATCATGCGGCCAAGACTGTAAAGGACGCGATTGCTGCCGCTGTTTTGCCGGGAGCGCTGGTGAACGAACTCGGATTCAAATATATCGGTTACGTTGATGGGCACAATCCGCGCGCTCTCGTGGCTGCATTTCGCGAAGCGCAGCAGATCAAGGATGGACCAGTCATCGTTCATGCGCTTACTACCAAAGGCAAGGGTCATCCCCGCGCGGAAAAGGATTACTATCGCTGGCACGCAACTGGTCCATTCGACTTACAGAGCGGCGATGCGATCAAGTCCAAAGCCGCAGCTCCGACCTACACCACAGTTTTCGGGAACACATTGGCCGAATTGATGGGCCGTGACGAAAAGATCATTGCGCTGACCGCGGCGATGCCCGACGGCACCGGCGTTTGCACGGCGCTGGAACAATTCCCCGAGCGTTCTTTCGATGTTGGTATTGCCGAGCAACATTGCGTGACCTTTGCCGCTGGAATGTCTTGCGAAGGCCTGAAACCGGTCTGTGCGATTTATTCGACGTTCCTCCAGCGCGGCTTTGATCAACTGGTGCACGACGTCTGCATTCAGAATCTAAACGTCAAGTTCTGTCTCGATCGTGGCGGGCTTGCTGGCGGTGATGGTCCAACACATCACGGGCTTTTGGATATTGCCTACCTGCGGAGTGTTCCCAATCTCGTGCTCATGGCTCCGAAAGACGAAGCGGAAATGCGCGACATGCTGTTCACGATGGTGGAACATGTTGGGCCGGCCGCAATGCGCTATCCGCGAGGCAGCGGCGTCGGCGTGCCAATCGATGCCGAGCCCCAGCTGCTTGAGATCGGCAAAGGGGAAATATTACGGGACGGCGGGGAAATCGCGATTGTCGCTTATGGCTCAATGGTCCATCCAGCGCTGCAGGCCGCCGACAATTTAGCGAAAGAAAAAATCGAAACGACCGTAGTTAACGCGCGGTTTGTGAAGCCGCTCGACGCGCAACTCTTGTTGGCCTTAGCACAAACCAAGCGGTTAATAGTAACGGTGGAAGAAGCTTATCTGGCCGGCGGTTTCGGTTCGGCTGTGCTGGAGTTGCTGGAAGAGAATGGGCTGCAAGACAAAGTTCGCGTGGTGCGTATGGGCATTCCTGATCGGCTGGTCACACACGGCGACCCGAAACTGCTGCTCGCCAAATACGGACTCGATGCGGATGGCATTTACACGCGTGTGAAGGAAAGCATCGACGTCCTGGATGAACGTCGAACCAAACCGCAAAAGGTTGGACGATAACTTCGCTCGCAACTGAAAAATAACAACGCGCCCGTCCTGCTCAAACGAGACGGACGCGTTGTTTTAATGCACCATATCGTCCGCTGCGAGTTCTCATGTTACGCAATCAGCAGCCTCCCCGGGCATTTTTACAACTACTTAACCACCCTCACACCCGAGCGCCCTTTTGGCCTCCATTTTGCTACCCAGTTAAGCACTCGACAAATCTATTAAGCCGCAACGTCCAGCACCGAAGGATTTTGGAGAAAATGGAATCAGAAAAAACACCCAGTTCTGACTTAACGGAGCCTCACTTCGACGATGAAGCGACTGTGCTTTCGGCGCGTCAAGTCGTGCCACTCGATGAGGTGCCAGCCTATCAATCTCCCAAAACCTTGCGCTTAACGCGCAAATGGATGTTTGCGGCAATTGTTCTTGGCTCTTTGCTGCTCGGCGTGGTTGGCGGCGCCGGGTATTACTCCTACCTCAATCGAAGGCCGGCCAAGACGTTCTTCGATACTGACGAACTCGCTGCCGGTATTGAAGGCATTTCCACCGAACAAGCTGGTGTCGCTGAAGTGCGCACAAGAACTCCCGTGCCGGCGCCGACCCTTGACACGCCTGCTGAACTTGGCGAAAAGGAAATTTCCGAGTCTTTGAAGGAACCAGCGGATTACCCCGGTCAAACCCGTAAACCGGTGGCACGCCGCGTAGGAGTGATAACCTTTCCTTCTGATCGCGATGAAGAGCAAATTCGTGAGCAGCGAAAAGCTGCGCGCCGGGAAGCAAAAGAACGCAGACGCCAGCTGGAGCGTGAAAGCCGCAGATCTCGCAACGACTTAACCCGCATCCGGGAGATTTTCGAAGGCCCACAAAAACCTTAACAAGCAGTAAACTGTCGGTGTGAAACGCGAGGCGTCTGAACGAATCGACAAGCTGCTGGTCCAGCGCGGCCTCGCCGAATCGCGCACCAAGGCACAGGCGATGGTGATGGCCGGTATCGTGCTTGTGAATGAGCAGCGCGTTGCCAAACCATCAGACGCAATCCCTGCGAATGCACAGATCAGAATCAAAGGCACCGACGATCCAAGCTCGCGCTACGTCGGTCGCGGTGGTGTGAAACTGGAAGCCGCTTTAAGCCAGTTTCAAATCGATGTTTCAGATCTCAAATGTCTCGACGTCGGCGCCTCCACCGGCGGCTTTACCGATTGTCTGCTGCAACACGGCGCCCGGCGTGTCGTAGCCATCGACGTGGGCCACAACCAAATTGATTGGCGCTTGCGAATTGATCCACGGGTCGAGGTGCGAGAAGGCATTAACGCGCGCTACCTCAAGCAGTCTGATTTCCAAAGCCTGTTTGATCTGATCGTGATGGATGTTTCGTTCATCTCAGCGACGAAAATCTTTCCCGCGATAGTTCCACTGCTAAAGGCGGACGGTCGTTTGATCGTTTTGATCAAGCCTCAGTTTGAAGTTGGCCGCGGGGAAGTGGGCAAGGGCGGCATTGTTCGCGATCCGGAAAAACATGCGCGGGTAATTGCAGAAGTAAACCAGGCAGCCAAAGAACTCGGCCTGGGGGCGCGAAATGTCATCGAGTCGCCGCTGCGCGGTGCGGATGGCAATGTGGAATTCCTTGCGCTTTATGAAAAATAATAAGAGCGGGGGCAGCCCACCTTCCCGACCTTGAGATTCATCAAGGCTGAGCTCTAATCTCACGCGAATGGCTTTCAAGCTAGATCGAACGCGTCGCTTCGAGAAGCTCTCAGGTTAGGAAGGTGGGCTTGCCCCCGCTGCTTCGCATATTGCCCCTCAGTCACGCTTGCAGTTACCATTGCCCGCGTCTTATTCAATCACTTCAGTACTAGTAGTCTAAATCGGAACGCGATGACGACTTCGTCCATTAAACGCGTCGGCGTAGTTCTCAAGCCGCATCAACCGGATGCGCTGAAAACGATGTGCGAGCTAACTGTCTGGTTGGCTCAGCGTGGTCTGACGCT
>JBDUCC010000072.1:0-12266 GCA_040003675.1 bacterium
GTTCAGAGTCCAAGCTTTAGCTTGTTCTTACGCAACAACAGCAACCTAAAGGTTGGACTCTGAACTGCTTGAACAAAGGCCAAAGCCCAAAAACCAAAGACCGTTTTATTCTAACGATATCCGCAGTGCGGCCGAAGTTGCCCAGGGCGCGAACACAAGCGCGAGTACAAAGAATGCGGCCAGCAAAAGTATGTTCGCCTGAATATTTCCGCTACTAATGCTGGCGTCTACCGCGCCGGCGCCGAAGATCAATACCGGCACATACAACGGCAGTATTAAGACTGCGATCAATACCCCGCCGCCGCGCAAGCCGAGTGTCAATGCCGCGCCAATGGATCCAATCAAACTTAAGACCGGCGTGCCTATCAGAAGCGAAACGAATAGGATCCAAAGCGTGCGCGGCTCTAAATCGAACTGTATTCCAAGCAATGGCGCCACCACCGCCAGCGGCACTTCTGAGACCAACCACTGCGCCAGCACTTTACCGAGAACCACGAGAATCAGCGGCTGTGGAGTCAGCAACATCTGCTCAAGTGTGCCGTCGTGGTAATCGTTTTCAAAGACCCGGCTCAACGAGAGCATGGAAGCCAGCAATGCCGCCACCCATACAACACCCGGAGCGATTGATCGTAGTAACTGCGTCTCTGGACCAATGCCCAGCGGAAACAGGCTAACTACGATGACAAAGAAAAAGAGCGTCGATAAAACATCCGCGCGCCGGCGCCACGCCAGCGTCAGATCGCGCGCGACGATCCAACGAAACATCTTCCACATTGAGGGCGCGCTCACGATGTAAGTTGCAGCCGCGCGAACGAAGCTGGGGAACCTGCGGCAAGATTCAGTTCCTGGTGAGTGGCGACAATTGCCAACCCTCCGCTTTTCAAATGCGCTTCGATTATCGACGTAATCAAAGTTACTGCCGCGCGATCGAGTGACGTAAGCACTTCATCAAGCAGCCACAGTCGCGTCGAGCACGATAACAATCGTGACAGCGCCAGGCGTCTTCTTTGGCCTTCAGACAACAAGCGTGCCGGGAGATTTTCCCGCCCGGCTAGTCCCATTTTCCCTAGCGTCTCCCTCGCTTCCGCCTTGGTTATTTCCACGCCCGCGAGCCCGTTATTGATGCGGTGGTTCTCGATGCAGGTTAATTCTTCTTTGACCGCGCTGCGATGGCCGATATAAGTAACCGCTGTGAAATATTCCTCACCCAGCGAGTGAATGTTCGCACCCTGCCAGCGGACCTCTCCCCTTGCGGGAGCAAGCAGGCCGCAGAGGATTCGCAGTAAACTGGTTTTCCCGCTGCCATTCGCGCCCTGCACCTGCACTAACGTTCCCGGCTTCAGCGACAGGTTTATGTCACTAAACAACTTGCGATCGCCGCGCACGCAGTCGAGGTTTGTTACTTCCAGCATGCTTTGATGGATTTCCTTCAAGGTGTGGGCAAATAAATAAGAGTTCTAGCGGATGATAACTGAGTAGCAGCGACATTGTCATGTTTTGGGTCAGTTTAGTCTTCGACGCGTAGCGTCGGTATGAGTTTAGCCCGGCGTTTTAACGCCGGGATCCGGTTGTAGCTTGCTCTTGTCGCGTAGCGACGATTGAGTTTGGGCTAGTTTCAATCCTCGCTACGCGACATGGAACTCCCCTTGCCGTTCCCGGCTTTGAAAGGCCGGGCTAAATTCACACCGACGCTACCCGTCGAAGACTGATACCGACCACACGGCTACTTGATCAGAGGTTCTAAGCTAACCGAGTTTTGTTCGTGTTCAGCTTTCATGGTTGCCCCAGGTGCAGCTTTTCGGCTAAAACCTTCCTTGTTATCTGATTTGCGTGACCACCCGAACCTAAGCGACTTGCAATGAATTCCAAGCTCAATTCTTTTGAGCGTGACGCTCGCGTCATGCGGCTCTACGAACAACTGCTGGAAATCGAGCAGCGGTTAATCCCCACTGGGTTGCACGTTTTTGGCCGCGCGTCGGAGTTACAGGAAAAAGCAGACCTGTTGCGCATGGTTGCGTCGTTTGACAGACCCGAACATGGCTCGCGTGCACTCCCCCAACTCGTTGCTGAAGGACTTCATATCGAAGACTACGCAGAGCTGCTTCAGGATTCGTCTTCCACTGAAACCAGAGAAGTAATCGAGGATCTCGTGAGGCGCGCAGTACAGGAGTTTTGTGAACATGGAGCTGACGCCGCATCGGTCTGGCTAAGTACGAAAGCGGGTGTGGATACTGAGAAATCGCTTCCAACTTTTTCGCTGCTGACAAAAGTTTCCGAACAACTCGAGTCGAACGCCGAACTGGATTCGCTGCTGGGCGCCTTGCGCGGCGAGTACATCCAACCAGGTCCGGGCGCCGACATCGTTCAGAATCCGATGGTACTGCCCACCGGCCGCAACACCCATGCAGTCAATCCTTATTCAGTGCCAACGCCAATGGCGTTCGCTCGCGCAAAGATTACGGCCGAGGCTTTGCTGCAGCGTTGTATAGAGGAACAGGGTCATTATCCGCGAGCGATGGCCCTCGTGCTTTGGGGTCTGGACAACATCAAGACACAAGGCGAGGGCGTCGCGCACGCGCTTTGGTTGCTGGGTGTGCGGCCGGTTCGAGATGCGCTTAATCGCGCCACCGAAATCGAAGTCATACCTCTGGAAGAATTGCAGCGGCCGCGCATCGACGTCGTGATGACCGTGTCCGGAATCTTCCGCGATCTTTTTGCGCCTACGATGGCGTTGCTCGACAAAGCGGTTCGACGCGTCGCGACGCTTGAAGAACCGTTCGAGATGAACTATGTGCGCCGAAACGTGCAGGAAAAGATGGCAGCCGGTGATTCGCATTTTGACGATGCTGTTACTCGCGTATTTTCAAATGCGCCGGGTAACTACGGCTCAAATGTGAATTTCATGGTGATGGATTCACAGTGGGAAAACGAGCAGACGCTCGGAGACCTGTTTGTTACTCGCAAGTGCTTCGCGTACACGCGCGACTCGCGAGGACGCAGCGTGGAAGGTCGCGAAGCACCACACCTGATGAACGACGCGCTCGCGCGAGTGGAAGCGACTTATCAAAATATCGATTCGTTCGAAATCGGCATTACCGACGTTGATCATTATTTCGAATATCTCGGCGGAGTTTCCAAAGCAGTTGAAACGCGGAGCAAATCTCGGCCCGCGATCTACTTGTCAGACTCGCTTTCGCCGCAGGTCAAAATCCGATCCTTAGAAGAGACGGTTGGACTTGAGACGCGCGCGAAGACGCTCAACCCAAAATGGTATGAAGGGATGCTGAAACATGGTTTTCGCGGCGTCGCCGAGATCGAAAACCATGTGGCAAACACTTTTGGTTGGAGCGCCACTGCGGACGCGGTCGATCCCTGGATTTACACCGAGATTTCCAAAACGTTCTTGTTGGATCCAGTCATGTTTCAACGGTTACTCGAACTGAATCCGCATTCCACCCGTTCGCTCACCGGGCGCCTGCTCGAGGCGCACGACCGCGGCTATTGGAATCCCGATGAAGAGGTGCTGGAAAGATTGCGCGACACTTTAGCTGGCCTGCAAGAACGGCTTGAACAAATAGCATGAAGGTTACTGTGCTTTATGTCGGATCGAGTTTGCTGGCGCCGCTGAAAGATGCGGAGCGGGAAATCAATCATGCCTACAAACTCGATCTGCGCATCGCTGCCTATAACTTTGGCGCGCCGCTGGATGACGACCGCTGGAGCGAAGTGGCCAACGATCTGGCGCAGTCAGAAGCCGTTTTCGCTATTCATGTAATGGATGGCGAGAACGCAAGCCGATTAATGGCCGCGCTTGATCGTTACAAACAACATCGGGCGGTCATAGTGATAAATTGCATGCCTGAGCTTATGCGCCGAACGCGCATGGGCAAACTGGATTTGGCGAAGTTGTCTGGAGCTTTTGCAAAGAGCAGCAACCAGGCAAGCGAAGCAACCAGAAAGAGTAAATCGGCACGCGCTCTACGACTATTTGGAACTGCCAGCTCATGGGTCGGTCGTCAGACTCGCGGTCAGTCAAGTGGAGGAACCAACGGCGCGACCAACGGGGGCAATGGACATAAAAACGGACATGGTCAGTATCTGAAGTTGGTCGATCGCCTGCCAGGCTTACTGAAATTTGTGCCGGGTGTTGGCGCGATGCGCGACATCAAGAATTACCTGAATATCTTCTGCTATTTCCTCCAGCCAACGCCGGCAAACATTCGTTCGATGGTTCTCACCGCCTTAAACGAATATGTCCCGGATGCGCGGCTGGCGAACGCGGTGATCACTATTCCACCGCCCGAACATCTGCCATCCGTAGCGATTTATCATCCCGACGCGCCGGGACTGTTTGAAACCTTTGAGACATACCAAAACTGGTACTTACAAAATCGTCCAAAGTCCAAAGTCCAAAGTCCAAAGTCCGAAGAGCAAAGTGCAGAGACTGTAAAACGACCTCTGGATGCTGAAGCAACCATCGGCCTGTTATTGATGCGGCCGCAGGTCGTGAGCAAGACAACGAAACATTACGATGCGTTGATTCGCGCGATCGAAGCAGAAGGACTGAGCGTTATCCCGGCGCTCTCCACGTTGATGGACAACCGAGAAGCGGTTAGCAAATTCTTCGTCGATAAAAGCCAGTCCAAAGTCCAAAGTCCAAAGTCCAAAGTCAAAAAGAAGGACCAAACAACTGACAACAGACAACTGACAACAGACCATTCTCGCGTTAGTCAGATCGTTTCATTAACCGGCTTCAGTTTTGTCGGCGGGCCGGCAATGAACGATAGCGAAGCTGCTGCCGCGTTTTTATCTGATCTGAATCGTCCGTATCGCTCCGCGGTAAGTCTTGATGTGCAGACAATTGATTCGTGGCGCGCTTCGCAAACAGGACTCAATCCCATTCAGTCGGGAATGCAAATCGCGATTCCCGAGATCGACGGAGCTACCGAGCCTTTCATTTATGGTGGACTGCCGGAACGCGGGGTCGAACCGGTGGCGCTTGAAGATCGTTGCCGCAGATATGCGCGGCGACTCAAGCGTTGGCACCGGTTGCAGACTGCACCGCGCAAAGATCTCACCCTCGCGTTGGTGCTTTTCTGTTTTCCACCAAACAAGGGAAACATTGGAACGGCTGCTGATCTCGATGTATTTCCGAGCATCTGGCAAACGTTGCTGAAACTTAAGGACGACGGCTATGAGGTTGAATTGCCTGAGTCTGCGGACAAACTGCGTGAGCGTCTAATCGACGGCAACGCGGATCAGTACTCTGCAACGGCTAATGTAGCTCATCGCATGACGGTGGAGGAGTACCGCCTTAATTGTCCCTACGTGGATGATATCGAGAGTGACTGGGGAAGCGCTCCCGGTCGCATCAATTCATTTGGCGGCGAGCTGCTGATTCAGGGAATACAGTTAGGCAAAGTCTTCGTCGGTGTGCAACCAACATTTGGGTTTGAAGGTGATCCGATGCGCCTGATGATGGCTCGCAGCGGCGCGCCGCATCACGGCTTCATGGCCTTCTACACATATCTTTCCAGGATTCTGAAAGCTGATGCGGTGGTCCATGTGGGCACGCATGGCTCACTGGAATTCATGCCCGGGAAACAGGTGGGACTCTCGGGTGAATGTTGGCCTGACAGGCTGATTGACGAGCTACCAAATGTTTATCTCTACAGCGTGAACAATCCTTCGGAAGGCTCAATTGCGAAAAGGCGTTCGTACGCGGAACTGATTTCTTATCTCACGCCGCCGATGGAAAACGCCGGCGTCTACCGTGACCTCGCGACGCTTAAAGATTTGGTAATGTCCTACCGGCAAACAGACAACGACAACGAGCGCGAGAAATTGTTTGAGTCGATTGAGGAGTACTCACGCCTGTCGAATTTGCATGTTGGAACGGCGGTGCTGAATCACCCTTCCTGACCCGAGTGCTCAAGTCTGAGCGGACCGGTTGATCGCCTCACGAAATGCTTCGGCAGTTAACCGATGCCTGAACGCCTCCACGCCATCGATAGTGATGACTGGAATGTCATACTGGTAACGTCTGAGCAACTCGCGGTCGCTTTCAATATTGATTTCTTCAAGCGTATATTCGTTATCGCACTCTGCAGCTTGCATCGCTTTCTTAGCATCATCGCAAAGATGACAACCGGGACGCGTGTACAAGATCACTTGACGTATTAGACTGTTTTCATAAGTCATAAGAGTGCTGCAGCAATTGTACTTCGAATTCAATCGACCGGTATTAATCAAATGGAGGCGAACATGGCAGGACAAGAATTGGATAAAGCAGCGGCGGTTGCTTTGTTGAATGAGATCCTCGAAACAGAACTCGCAGGCGTCTGTAGATACACGCATTATGCGCTCATGGTGTTTGGGCACAGTCGCATACCAATTGTGAGTTGGCTGCGCGGCGAGGCGACGACCTGTTTGGCCCATGCAAACGAAGCTGGCGAACTCGTGACCCATTTAGGGGAGCATCCGTCGTTAAAGATTGGCGGGCTATTGGAAACTCATAAGCATGGCATCAATGACATTCTGCTGGAATCGTTGGAAGCCGAGAAGGAAGGTCTGGAACTCTACAAGCGTCTATACCATCTTGCGAAAGACCGTTCGGTATTGTTGGAAGACTACGCGCGGAAAATGATCGCGGAAGAGGAAACGCACCTTGGAGAAGTAAACAAGATGCTGCGTAAGCCCGGTGAGATAACGCAGTTTACGGGATAAGGACGTCAGTAGTCAGTGGTCCGTAGTCAGTTGATAAGCACAACTGACAACTAACTGCTGGCAACTGGCAGTTTTCCGCTATGTTCGAACACCGCCACGAAAAATTAGCGCCGCTGTCGGTCTTTCTCAAGAGAATGGTCGGAACGGCAAGCATTGGGCTGGTTCTGCTGCTGATTACTTTGTTGATTGGAATCTGCGGCTATCACTGGCTTGACGGTCTCGACTGGATCGACTCATTAGTGGAAGCGTCGATGATCCTGGGCGGCATGGGGCCCATTAACCCGCTTACTAATACGAGCGCGAAAATATTCGCTTCGGTTTACGCGCTCTTTAGCGGCGTTGTTTTCATCGCCCTTATGGGCTTGTTGCTGACGCCCGTAGTACATCGCCTGATGCATAAGTTTCATTTGAAGGATTCCAAATAGAAACTCAACCATGGATGATCGACGCGCAAAACCCCGGCTGCGAGTCAGCTTGGACGCGATGTGGGACAGCTCAACCGAAGCCCACAGCGCACGCGTCACCGATCTTTCTGAGGGTGGCTGCTTCCTTGACTCCGTCGGAGAGGTGCGACTGGGAGAGATAGTCGGCTTCCGCATCCTGCTCCCTGATGACGACTGGTTATATCTGGAAGGGGAAGTCCGCCACTACAGTGCCGGCCGCGGGTTCGGCGTGCAGTTCGTTGAATTGAATGAAGACCAGATAGAAAAACTATTTGCGCTGATTAAATCGGCCAGCACCGAGGGCGGTGGCAGTGCGCCTATGTCTGCAGACTTGGTCGAAGAGTAAACTACTCACTTCGCTACCTGTAGCAAAAATAAGTGACGCCGAACTGGATGCACCAGGTTCCGCCAGCGCGAAAGCCTTCGCTGTTGCAGGATCTCAAAACCCGCTCCCTCAAACGCCTCACGCCACTGAACTTCGCGGCGGAACGTACATTCACCCGTGCACCCGCGCCACTTGCGGTTATGAATGCCGCAGGTGAAACGATCCCACCCCGTCGCCGGAATGTCTTCGTAAACAACTACTACTCCGGCACTGCGCAGCACGCGGCGCACTTCGCTGAGTAGTGCGTTGACGTCTTGCGCGTGATGCAGCACATAGCAGAACAACACCGCCTCGAATGTATGATCTGTAGTCGGGAAGTTTTTACCGTCGAAGCGACGGAAATTTATCGGGGCCTCAGGCGCGCCATCCACGTCGATTCCCAAAACATAACTCCCGAGTAAGCCGGCGAGATGTTGCGCGATATAGCCGTTGCCGCAACCAACATCCAAAATCTCGTACGCGCTGGGGATAATTCGAGCAATCTCCAGCGCCATGTCATAAGCGCGGCCAACTTTGCGCCGGCGTCGCTCGCGGCGAAGTCTACGCAAAAGCCCGGCGAAAATGCCGGAACCGTGCTCAGCAAGGGGAACAAAGACCGATGCTTCGTGTTCCAGAAATCCAGCGTTGCCAAGGTGCGGTGGATAGGTCGGGGAGGAAGGCGAGAATAAAGTTGATGATTCCAACATGCCGCCCGAAGCGCAAGCAGAGTGCCGCAATGGAAAGCGCGAGAACTCCATTGAAAACGCATCAGCACAAATGAACGGCGCAAAATTTCCTGACGAATGGCTGCAAGAAAGGTCAGGCACAGCGTAAAGCAAACTGTTAGTTTGCGGTCGCCCCGCACGGAGACTGCCGCATGGCTCTCCTCGGCTTCCCCGCTTTTCATTTCTGCATGTACCGCTTCACATCCTTCGCTGGCCGGGACCGTCTTTCATTCGGTATTATCCAAAACACAAATCAACTCGGAAGCATTCTGAGGTAGCCTATGATCAAACTGGGAATCGTTGCGCTCGTTTTTAGTTCCTCTATTTTTGCTTTTGCCCAGGGTGCGCGAATGAAAACGCCTACACAGCTTCCGCCCGGTTATTGGCCGCTCGAGAAGAGCCAGCCCATTATTGACAAGTCGCAGACCATTCGGCTCGCACCGGACCTGTCACAATTGACGCCCGGTGAACGCAAGGCCGTTGAGAAGCTTTTGGAAGTCGGAAAGATATTTCAGTCGCTTTACGAGAAGCAGCGACATCCTGAAGCAGGCACGTCGTATCGCGATCTCGTTCAGCTCGATAAGCGTATGGGATCCACTGCGGCCACCCAGAATTTGTTGACACTTTATCGTCTGAACCAGGGACCGATCGCGACGACGCTGGAAAACAAGCGCGAGCCTTTCTTATCCGTCGAGGGGATTAAGCCAGGAAAGAATGTCTATCCGTGGGCCGTAAAGAAGGCTGAGGTTGACTCCTATCTCGCAGCGCATCCGGATCAGCGCAATAAGTTTCTCCATCTGCGTAGTGTAGTGCGGGCAGCGACGCAGCAGAACCTTTCTTCGGATTTGCTAAAGCTAAAAAAATATCCGGCCCTGGCAACACTGCATCCCGGCCTACGGAGCAATTTGAGCGAGCTGGTCGCCGCGAAACTGCAGTCTGGAGCGCGCCGGTCGGTGCCACGCTCTACAGACAAGTTCTACGCTATCCCTTATTCAGTTGCTTTTGCAGACGAGTTGACGAAGGCTTACGACTTGTTGAACCAGGCGGCGGATTTAGTTGAGAAAGACGACGAGGAATTTGCCGGATACTTGCGCAATCGCGGACGCGACTTGTTGTCTGACGACTATGAATCTGGGGACGCTGCCTGGGTCACCGCGCATTTCAAGAACTTGAACGCGCAGATCGGTTCATACGAAACCTACGACGATGAACTGTTCGGAGTGAAGTCATTTTTCGGTTTCAGTTTGCTTTCAACGCGCCAACAGGAAACCACCGCACTGCGTCAGGCGATGAAGGGCCTGCAAGCGCTCGAAGATTCACTGCCATACGATCATCACAAAAAGGTGCGCGAAGATATTCCAGTAGGCGTTTACGATGTGGTGGCAGATTTTGGCCAGACGCGCGGCGGTAATACCGCAACCATCCTGCCGAATGAGAGTTATCTGGCGCGGCGATACGGCCGCACCATCCTGCTGCGCGCCAACATCATGCGCGACCAAAGCATCTTTGAGAGCACGTCGAACAATTTAGCGGCAGCGATTGGACCGGAACAGGCTAAAGACCTAACCAACGAAGGCAATTTTTACCGCACGCTATGGCACGAGGTTGGTCACTACCTCGGGGTTGACCGCACCAAAGACAACCGCGATCTCGATGAAGCGCTACAGGAAGATTCAAGCGCGATGGAAGAGATGAAAGCGGATTTGGTTTCGTTGTTTGTTGCCGAAGCATTGCACAAGCAGGGTTACTACAACGATGCACAACTGAAAAGCGTTTACGCCGGCGGCATCCTGCGCGTTTTACAGAACAACAAACCACGGCGCGACCAGCCTTACAACACCATGCAGCTCATGCAGTGGAATTACTTTTTGGAAAACGGACTGCTGACATTTGATCAGTCGAGCCATACGATGCGCGTTCACTACGACAAGTATCACAGCGTGGTTGGCAAGCTGCTCGCTAAAGTTTTAGAAGTGCAATATGCCGGCGACAAGGCCGCAGCGGATCGTTTCATCGATCAATACACGACCTGGGACGAGAATCTGCATGGCGTGGTGGCGAAAAACATTCGCGATCAGCAGCGCTATCGCTTCCGAGTCTTTAAGTATGCTGCGCTGGGAGAGTGAAGAAAGTTTCGAGTTTCGAGTTTCGAGTTTCGAGTTCCAAGGTGCAACCTTGGGATAAACCTCACGACCCAGATTTGAACTCGGAACTTGAAACTCGGAACTCGAAACTTGAGTTTATTTGCTGAAAGCATCGGCGCCGAGGAAGTTTTCACGCACGTAGGTGACGGTGTCGTGCAGCGTCTCGCCGGGATCGCGAGGACGAAAGCCAAGTTCGCGAGAAGCTTTAGCGCAGTTTAAGTACCAGAAATATTGGGCCATCTCGACCGCGCCCGGCTCGACCGGCGAGGTCATATCCCACTGCTTAAAAAATGAATCGATCAACTTCGAACCGCTTATTGCGAGTCGCGAGGGCAAAGCAATTTTAGGCGCCGCAATCTTTGTCAGTCTTTCCAGTCGCCCAAAGAATTTAGAAAACGTCCAGTTTGCCGCGCCCAGCAGGTAGCGTTCGCCGTGACGGCCTTTCTTCATGCCGGCGCGAAATGTTGAGGCCGCGTCACGCACATCAACGAAACTTAAACCGCCGGTTGGCACGGCGCCGATCTTCCGCGCCATAAAGTCGAGCACCATCTTCGTAGAGCTGAGGCGTTCATCATCAGGGCCGAGTAGCAGGCTCGGATTCATGATCACTACGCGCAGGCCTTTGCCGTTGAATCGTTCCAGCGCGGCCATTTCCTGATAGGCTTTGCTGGCGTAGTAAGGCCAGCGCGCAATAATGTCGAGGGGAATTGGGTACGACTCATCGGGCAGCAGCTCGCCATCTTCGGTGACAGCAATCGTTCCACTGGTTGAAGCGAGCACGATGGTTTTTACATCCGCCGCCTTTGCTGCATCGCACAACAAGCGCGTCCCTTCCACATGGACCTTGTACATCTCGCGCGCGTCTTCACGTTCCCGCGAAACCTTGCCGGCAAGATGATAGATCTGCGTGATACCTTCGACCGCTTGCTTGACGTCCTTTTCGTTGGTGATTGAACCGGCGAACGTCTCCACTCCTAATCCAACCAGCCAATCGGGAATAGACGTAGCCATGACACGAATATCTTTTTCACCGTCAGCAACCAATTGTTTGACGAGATGGGAGCCAAGGAAGCCGGTGCCGCCAGTCACCAGAGTCGTCGCCCGGGGGCGCTTTTCTATCGCCGCGCGCCGTTTAGTTCCGGCTTGAGCGGGAGTGATGCGCGCAGTGCGTTTGGTGGAGCTGTTCTTCGTTGTGGCCATAAAATGGAACGAGCAGAGCTGTCGCGGTGAATTAAGGACGCTTCAACCTCTTCGTTCCGTAGGAACGAGATGTTTATAGAACGTGATTGTCGTTGAGTCTTTTGCTGAAGAATAATGTTGCCCGGCAACATTATTCTTCAGCAAAGATCCAGGAACATGACCGTGGCTCTATAAACATTGCGCACCTACGGAGCGCGGAAACCGCAAATATTAACCGGCACCTTCTTCGCCGGTCTCGCGCCCATCGAGTTGCATGCGCCGTTCAGCTTTCCAGCGTGCACGTAACGCCTTTGCATCAAATTTTCGACGCGTGCGGTCGCGCAGGTTCTCGACTTCATGTTTGACCCGCGCCGCAATCAGCCGGTAAGCCTCTGCTCGAGGCATGCCCTTCGTCAGCTCTTCAAGTCCTTCAAGAGAGAGATAACGGCCAATACGCGCGCCGATTTTCCGCCCCTTGATAATGGTCGAGCCTTTCGGCATCGCGTCATGCGTGCCCTCTAAATAAATCGGCAGAACCCCAACGCCCGCGTGCAGCGCGAGGTAACCGATTATGGGCTTGAATTCTGCCATCTCTCCGGTCAACGAACGCGTGCCTTCCGGGAAAATCAACGCGTTGTAGCCGCGGTCCAGGAATGAACTCGCGTGGCGCAGTGATTGTCTTAGC
>JBDUCC010000226.1:0-3604 GCA_040003675.1 bacterium
GCTCGCTACGGCGGGGCGAAGCCACCGCCGCACATCAGGCGGCGAAGCCGAAACGGTGCCAGCACTGACCCTGGTCGAAGCTAATAACTTCCATGTTTACATCGCCAACATTTGTCTTCATAGAGGGTCCGGGCTGTCGGCCGAAATGGCGCGGTGCTCTGGTTTACCTATTGCTGGGATTCCTTCTTATCTTCGGCATATCTGTGTCGCCGGGCCTCGCTGCGCGTCAGGAGCGACTCATCAATTCCTGGAAGCCGTTGAACTACAACATAACCCTTGCGTTCAATGACAACTTGAGCGAGATAACCAGCGCCCGTGTCGCGATAACGATACTGGCGGTTAAAGACCTTTCGGTAATAGATCTCGACTTCGGCGACATGCCGGTCGACTCGTTAACGGTGGATGGAACCGCGACACCATTTTCGCGTGCGCCCGGTTTGCTAAACGTCAAACTCGCCAACCGGCTGCCTCGTAATGCGCGCGTGGTAGTCGTCGTTCAATATCACGGCACGCCGAAAGATGGATTGGTACTTACCAAAGATAAAGCCGGCAAACCCTCCGCAATCGGTGATAACTGGCCCGATCGCGTGCATCATTGGATTCCCTGCCTGGATCATCCTTCGGCCAAGGCCACTGTAACCTTTACCATCACTGCGCCGGGACGCGACCTTGTAGTTGCTAACGGCAAACTAGATCACGTCGAGAATACGGCGCCCGCGAGTCGCATCTGGACATACACGGAAGCAGCGCCGATACCGCCCTACTGCATGATCGTCGCCGTGGGCGAGTTTGCCCACATTGAAATGGCCGACGCGCCAATCACGCCGTTGAGTTACTACGTACCGCCGCCGGACAAACCTTACGCGGTACACGGTTTTGCCGCCGCCAATCCTTCGCTCAAGTTTTTCAACTCGCTCGTCGGTCCTTATCCTTACGAAAAACTCGCTTTGATTGTGGGCGCCACCCGTTTTGGCGGCATGGAAAATTCCAGCGCCATCGTTTTTCCCAACCGCTTGCTTGACGCAAACCGGTCCGAGCAGTGGAGTAGCGTCTTCAACGTGCGCGTAGGCCTGGTTGACGTCATCGCCCACGAGGTAGCGCATCAGTGGTTTGGCGACTCAGTAACAGAATCGACCTGGTCAGACCTTTGGTTGAGCGAAGGCTTCGCAACTTACTTCGCAGGACTTATGATTCAACGTTACGAAGGCCAGCGGCGGTTTCAGGATTACATGCAAGAGGCTGCGGACACCTATTTCAATTTTGCGGAGAGGACGCGCATACCGATCCATGACACTGAAACGCAGGACCTTTTTAAACTGCTAAATCCGAATAACTACCAAAAGGGTGCCTGGGTGCTGCACATGCTGCGCAACGAACTTGGTGACGTGATCTTCTATCGCAGCATTCGCGCGTATTACGACGCGCATCGCGGGGGTTTAGCTTCAACTGAAGATCTGCGTGCTGATTTTGAGAAGGCGTCAGGCAAAGACTTGAAAGACTTCTTTGCGCGTTGGGTCTACGGCACCGGCCATCCTCGTTACGAGTTAACGTGGCAGTGGAACAGTAAGGCGAAGCGTCTGCGCCTGGTGCTGAATCAAACTCAATCCGAAGGCGCGTTTCCCAACCCTGTACCCATCGAGGTCGTCAGTGGCAACAGCAGGCGGCGCATCATTATCAAGCCGGAGAACAAACATGCCGGGCAGGAATTAAGACTCGACGCGGCGCCAACTTCAATTGTGATCGATCCTGAAAATGTGATCCTGGATGAGTCGCGCGTCACCAGGAAAAAATAATCTTACCCAACCGCATGCAGGCTGACAAAGAGATTTCCGATCAGGAAGACGACTCAGAGTCGTCAACTTCTGTCATCGAAGGCGAAGACTATTACCTCGAAGGCGGGCTGATGGTTTTCACGGAGCGCTTTCTAATGCGGCGTGGCTTCTGCTGTGAAAGCGGCTGCCGGCATTGCCCTTATGCCTTCAAAAAAGAAACATAATCCGCAGATTACGCAGATGACACAGATTGACTATGAGGTGAGGAAACTCTAACTTGGCCGACAATTTGCTTTAGTCGATTCGGCGTAACTACTTAACTAGAAATCGTACAGAGGCGCCCGGAGGATGCCGTTGACGAGTATGGTGGTGCACGCTTTTGTAACACGTCCAGGCATGGCTGAGGTTCAACGTAAACAAACAAGGTGGGAAACAATCAAATGAATAACAAACTCGACCCGCAAAATCAGCAAGCTCTTATAAATCGAAATTCGGTCCTGCGCCGGGTTGGCATCGTCGCCGCCGGTATTGGGCTGGGTTCAATGCTCGCGTACTTGCTCTCCAAAGCGCTGGGGAGTGGGGACAGGACCCCTACGATTTTTGGCGATAACATCGTTGACGATCGCGGGACGGATCAGAGGAAAGCTGCAAAAATCCTTCTTAACCTGCGCGATCGTGCGTTTGAGGCGAGTGACGAGAAACTAGCCATTGCGTTAGGGCGACCGCTTGATGAAGTAACCGGTTGGAGCGCCGGCAGCGAACTGATCGATGACGACGTCGTCATGAAAGCTCGCGGCATCGCCATGCATCGTGGCGTCCGAGTCGAGTAGAGAGAACGTACTGAGTGCTGAGTGCTGAGTACTGAGTCTTAATACTGGGACCGCGGGCGTCCCGCTCGCAATGAGCGCGCAGCGAACAATTCGATCACTCCAACAATGGATGCTAACGTAACCGGGCGGGCGAGACGCCCGTCCCATTATTCGCGTCTGCGTCTTCGACCAACCTTCCTGCCTTTGTTGGCCAGAGCACATGAAAAGTGACTAACATCACCCTGAATAAAGTCGCGAAGGTCACGATCTATTTCTGGGTCATGAAGATCTGTGCCACCACGTTGGGTGAAACTGGTGGTGACTTGCTTTCAATGACTATGAACGTCGGCTATGCCGTTAGTTCCCTCATCCTGCTTGGCTTCTTTTTCATTACGCTCCTGATTCAGTTGGCTTCGAAAACATATCATCCCGTGATCTACTGGTTGGTAATCGTTTCCACCAGCACCGCCGGCACTACCATTTCGGATTACATGGACCGCACGCTCGGACTCGGATACTTTAAAGGCTCTCTGATACTGGTTTCCTGTTTGATTGTGATTCTTGCCATTTGGCGCTACAGCGAAGGAACGCTCTCCGTTAATTACATTCAAACAAGAAAAGCAGAAATCTTTTATTGGACGGCGATCTTGTTTTCGAACACTCTGGGCACAGCGTTAGGCGACTTTCTTGCAGACAGTTCCGGTTTGGGCTTTCTGGGTGGGGCCGTTCTGATAGGCTCGCTGCTCGCGTTAGTTGTGCTCGTATATTACTTCACCAAAGTAAACCGCGTGGTGCTTTTCTGGATTGCGTTTGTTTTGACACGTCCGTTTGGCGCCACCTTTGGCGATGTGCTTACCAAACCGATTGACAGGGGTGGTCTCAATCTCGGCACTATCGGTTCCTCCATTGTGCTCGGTGCGATATTAGTGATCTTCATCGTCTATACAACTATCAAGCATCAGGAGACGGCTACGAGAGAGGAAGCTGAGCGACTCGAACACGGGTAAGCCGAAATACTGAGTA
>JBDUCC010000073.1:0-12107 GCA_040003675.1 bacterium
GGAAGTTTAGCGACTTTTTTTGTTGCCTGGTTAGCCAGTTTTGCTTTCGCGCCGGCGCCACGCAACCAACGCGACGAATTATCTCCAATCTGACAATTAGATTGTTGCCTTCAGCAATAAATGCTTAAGAAGTCAAAAGATTCCTGTTTAGTTCAACGTCTGTGTTCGCTATTTCTTTTCGCGACGTTAACCTTTAGCGCCTTTTCGCTCTCGCCTCGCCTCGTCGCCGGGAAGTTAGCGCTTGATGGTCTTGCACGCCAGCCCGCGAACTGGAGTGAAGTCAAGCCCTACTCGGCGAAACCAAGCAAAGACGCGATAAAGTGGGCTGACAAACAGTTGAAGCAAATGTCACTTGAGGAGAGAATTGGTCAACTGATTTGCGTGGCGGTTAATGCAACTTTTTTGAATCAGGACAGCGACGCCTTTAAAGCGTTACGCCATCAGGTTGAAGATAATCACGTGGGCGGCATCATTTTGTTTCGCGGGCCAGTCTATGAATCCGTGATGCTTGTTAATCGTATGCAGCAGATGGCGCATTACCCGCTGCTCATCTCCGCGGATTTGGAAGCAGGCTCGGGCATGCGCTTTGATGATACGGTAAATCTGCCTTGGAATATGGCCGTAGGCGCGACGGGCAATCCCGATTACGCGCGTCGGCAAGGCGAAATAACAGCGCGTGAGGCCCGGGCCCTGGGCGTGCAACAGATTTATGCGCCCGTGGCTGACGTGAACAACAATGCAGCGAATCCCGTTATTAATGTGCGATCCTATGGCGAAGATCCGGTTAGCGTGGGCCAATTCGTCGCCGCCTTTGTCCAGGGCGCACAAAGCAAAGGCATCATCGCTACAGCCAAGCATTTTCCAGGTCATGGTGACACGGCAACTGATTCGCACCGGGGCTTGCCGGAAATTAATGTCAATCGCGAACGTTTGAACGCAGTCGAGCTGGTCCCTTTTCGCGCGGCAGTGAATTCCGGTGTTGGCTCGGTGATGACCGGCCATATCGGCATGCCGCAAGTTGATCCTACTGAAGTTAATCCTTTACCTCGCGATGTGAGGATCAAGCCGATCGATACTGACGAAGCCGGTGAGATCGTGGTCGAAAAGGGAACAATGCCGACCACACTTTCGCCGATCATGAATGGAATACTGCGACGCGATCTTGGCTTCAACGGATTGATTGTTACCGACGCGATGAGCATGAGCGGTCTGACGCTTTACTTTACACAGGAAGAAGCTTCCGTGCGCGCGCTCGAGGCGGGCGCCGATCTCTTGCTGAAACCCGCGGACCCGGACGCGGCATTTCGCGGTGTGAGGGAAGCCGTGCGGCAAGGACGGCTGACAGAGCAACGAATAAACGAATCCGCGCGCCGCGTGCTGGCGGCAAAATACGATCTTGGTTTGGTTAAGGAGAGACTTACGTCAATCGAGTGGCTTGATCGCAGCGTCGCCGGGAAAGACAGTGTCGAGCTAAGCCGCGAGATCGCGGATCATGCGATTACCCTGGTCTGCAACCACGACCAGCTCGTGCCTTTAAGCTCGTTGAAACCGGAAGCGCTGATTTTCAATCTGGCCATCACTAATGGTGACGATCGATTGTGGATTAGCAAGACCTTTGCCGGCGCAATGTCTGGTGCAGGCTATAGGATTCAAACCCTCGTGCTAGATGAGCGATCGTCTGATGCTGAAGTGCAGAAGGCACTAGAGCAGGCGAAAAGCGCCGACGTAGTTATTGCATCACTGTATGGCCGGGTACGCACCGGACAGGCACGCAGTGTCGGTTTACCCGAACCCGGCGCGAAAGCATTGGACGCGTTGATTGCAGACAAAAGACCAATTGTCGCGATCAGCTTTGGCAATCCATATTTGCTTCAGAGTTTTCCCGGCTTGCGCACATATCTGGTTGCTTACGGCGACATGCCGAGTCTGCAGGAGGCAGCAGCGCGCGCCATTACCGGAAAGATTGATATCACCGGAAAGCTGCCGATCTCTTTGCCGGGACTTTACGCGCGCGGTACCGGCATTCAGCTGAAGGCCATCAAATAACGTCTGGCGATCACTAGCTTGTACCAACCCGTTCTCGATCGAATGCTTGCTGCGGCCGCACACCGGTCGGCCTCGCTTTTACTGATCTGTGCGTTCGCATTCTCAACGTTTGCGCAGCTTCCTCGCCAGCATCGTTCCTCAGTTTCTGTTTCATTAAACCAACTAGCCCGGATCGACGAAGCCGTCGCTCGCGAGCTCGCGCAAGGCCACCTGCCCGGAGCCGTGGTGCTCGTCGCGCGAAACGGCAAGATTGTTTGGCTAAAAGCCTACGGCGCTCGGGCGCTCGAGCCGACCCGCGAATTGATGACGACAGATACGATTTTCGATCTGGCGAGTTTGACCAAAGTCGTCGCCACGGCCACGAGCATTATGATTCTCGTCGAGCGCGGCAAAGTGCGACTGGACGATCCGCTCTCGAATTACATTCCCGAGATAAAAGGGGAGGCAAAGGATCGCATTACGATTGAGTTGCTGCTGACGCACCGCGCGGGGTACGCGCCGGATTTTGATTTGAAGGATCGGTGGACAGGATACGACGAGGCCATCAAGAGATTGATTGCTGAGCCGCTGCGCAATGCCCCTGGCGCAAAATTTATCTATAGCGATATCGGTTACATTGCTCTTGGGGAAGTTGTGCATCGAGCGAGCGGCTTGCCGCTCGATGAGTTTGCAAGACGAAATATTTTTGCGCCGCTCGGGATGCATCACACTGGCTTTCTCCCTAATTTGGGCTTGCGCGCACGCATAGCGCCCACCGAAAGGCGTAGCGGTCAATTGAGTTATCTCGGCAGTACGCCTCAAAACGTCGGTGTCGAGAACGACAAATGGCTGCGTGGAGAAGTTCATGATCCAACTTCTTATCGGATGGGAGGCGTTGCGGGTCACGCTGGTCTGTTCTCAACTGCGGACGATCTGGCGGTTTATTCTCAGATGATTTTAAACGACGGTAATTATCATGGTATTCGTATCATGAGTCCGCTTACAGTTGCGCAGATGACCGAGCCGCATTTGGTTTCAGATCAAGGCTGGGCACGCGGTCTCGGTTGGGACATGAATACAAGTTTCTCGACTAACCGTGGCGATTTGTTTCCGCTTGGCTCTTTCGGTCATACGGGCTTTACCGGCACGTCGATTTGGATCGATCCGGCGAGTAGAATGTTTGTCATTTTCCTGAGCAATCGCGTGCATCCGAACGGCAAGGGCGACGTTGGTCCATTGCGCGGTCGCGTGGCGTCCATTGCGGCTGCCGCGGTGATGGATGATGCTGCCGTGGCGAACGAACGCCTGCAACTTTCCCGGTATTACCAGAACGTCACCCGGGATTTGATACGTTTCGATGCTGCCCGCGAACACGTAATACCCACGACGTCCGACCGTGGCGAAGTAATCAAAGTCCTGACCGGTATTGATGTGCTCGAGCGCGATGGTTTTAAACAACTGGCGGGCATGCGTATTGGATTGATAACAAATCAGACCGGACGCGATCGTCAGGGAACATCTACCATCGACGTACTTAGCAAAGCGCCGGGCGTGAAACTAACTGCGCTGTTTTCACCCGAACATGGAATTCGCGGCATTGCCGACGAGAAGGTGTCGGACTCAAAGGACCAGCAGACTGGCCTGCCAATCTTTTCCCTTTACGGTGAAACGCGCCGGCCCAAGCCGGAGCAGTTAAAGGATCTCGATGCGCTTGTTTTTGACATACAGGATATCGGCACGCGCTTTTATACCTACATTTCCACGCTTGGTTATGTGCTGGAAGAAGCAGCGAAGGCACGCTTGCCGGTCATTGTTCTCGATCGGCCCAATCCGATCGGAGGCGTTGAAATCGAGGGGCCAGTTGCCGCGCCCGATGAAGTCTCGTTTACGGCTTACCACACGATTCCCGTGCGTCATGCCATGACGAGTGGTGAGCTGGCGTTGTTTTTTAATGAGCAGCGCAAGCTGGCTTGCGATGTGCGCGTGATCAAAATGGAGAACTGGCGGCGCGCTATGTGGTTTGACGAAACAAACCTGACCTGGATAAATCCTTCACCGAACATGCGCAGCCTCGTAGAAGCTACGCTTTACCCGGGAATAGGTTTACTGGAAACAACGAACGTTTCGGTCGGTCGTGGTACCGATACGCCGTTTGAGGTGATTGGCGCGCCGTGGATTGACGGGCAACAGTTGGCCGCCTATCTCAATCAGCGCGGAATACCTGGCGTACGGTTTGTGCCGGTCCGATTCAAACCAAACGCTTCCGTCTTTAAAGGCGAAGAGTGTGGCGGCGTCAACATCATCATTACTGATCGCGCTCGTTTCCATGCCCTGAGCAGCGGACTGGAGATAGCCATCGCTTTGCGCAAGCTCTATCCTACGCAATGGCGGATGGATGACTACGGTCGGCTGCTCGCGAATTCCGATACCCTCGCTCGCTTGAAGCGCGGCGATGCTGCGGCTGATATCGTTCGGTCATGGTCTGAACAGCTTGACGCGTTTCGCCAGGCACGCGCGCGTTCGTTGCTCTATCCGTAATTTTAATCCTGGAATCGCTGTGGTGGTATCGCGATGTAGGAATTTTTCTAGTCAGTGCGAATCGCACCGGCTATAATCTTCTAAACCAAAAAGCATTTCACCAGAATTATGGAGGGAATCATGACTGCTAAGCGTGACTTTTTGACCGTAGCAAACTTCAAAAACGATTTACATGAGGTAGTAATGCAGTACTCAATGCTCAAACACCCGTTCTATGTGGCATGGAGTGAAGGTCGACTAAGCAGGGATGTTTTGGCGGAATATGCGAAGCAGTACTATGCGCACGTCGCTGCGTTTCCGGCGTACGTTAGCGCTGTGCATTCACGGTGCGAAGATCTTGAGACACGGCAAATGTTACTCGAAAATCTGATTGAAGAAGAACGCGGCGAAGAGAATCATCCGGAATTATGGCTGCGTTTTGCCGCCGCGCTGGGCCTCGCGCGCCAAGACGTTAAAAGTGCGGAACTGCTGCCATCAACCAAAGAGTCTGTAGCGAACTTGAAAGCGCTGACGCAAAGCGAGGATTACCGCGAAGGGCTGGCAGCGCTTTATGCGTATGAGTCACAGATTCCCGAGGTGGCGCGTACCAAGCGCGAGGGTCTGCGGAAATTTTATGGCATTGCTGAGGGCGCAGCCGTTTCCTTTTTCCGCGTACACGAGAGCATTGACAGGCTGCATCAGCAAGCAGAGCTGGAGGCATTGACACAGTCGGCGCTGAGTCCTGTCGATCAAGAGAGAATTACTGAGGCGGCGGAGCACTCAGCCCGCGCTCTCTGGGGATTTTTGGATGGTATTACTAACGCGTACCTCAAAAATGCGGCCTGCGATAAAACAGTCTTCGTATTTGCCCCGAAACGCGATTAACAAGTGTTATCGCAACGATAAGAATCTTTAGGTTTTCTTATTGGAAGAAGTACGTATAATACCGTCGTTTCCAGATAATGTTGCGTTTCATCAGCTTTCCCGAACCAAAGAAAATATTCGAAGCTGGGCTAGTCAACGGACTGAGGTCCGAAAGGGCGGGTCAGTGTGATCAGCAAAACAGGATTGAGACTGGTAGCTCTACTTCGTCAACTTGAATCGAGAGGACATCCCCATGAAGCAGCTTCTTAGACTTTCGCTGTCACTTTTATCATTAAGTGTGTGTCTCTTGGTGGGCTTCGCTAGTGTAGCGCGGTCGCAGGAAACCACCGGCACAATTAGCGGTCACGTGACGGACCAGAACGGGGGCGCCATCGCTGGTGCTCAGGTTACGATCTCAGATCCTACTCGCGGCTTTCAACAGAACTATCAAACCAGCGACGAAGGGACCTTCACGGCCTCGCAATTGCAGCCCAGCATTTATACAGTGACCATAGAAATGACTGGCTTCAAGAAGTACGTCCAGGAAAATCTCACCCTGAATGTCAACGATCGACGCCCAATTGACGTGGTGCTTGAGCCCGGGCAAGTGACGGAAGTCGTTACTGTGCTTAGTGAGAACTCGCTCATTCAGGACAGTCCGACTCAACGCGGGTTGATTAGTGGGGAGCAGATACGCGAGTTGCCGCTCAATACTCGCAACTTCGTTGCCCTTGCTTTGCTCAGTGCGGGGGTCAGCTCAGCAAATTCAAGCCAGATTGGATCTGGCGCGCTTTCGGTGGTCCAACTTTCAATAAATGGCGGTCGTACATCAGCTATTAATTGGTTAGTCGATGGCGCTCGTAATGTTGACACCGGATCGAACTTGACGCTCCTTACTACTCCGAGTATCGATGCAATTCAGGAGTTCACGATTCTGACTTCAAACTACGCGCCTGAGTTTGGCCGTAATGGTGGCGGCGTGATCAATGTGGTCACGCGCTCAGGCTCCAACGATTTTCACGGCACACTCTATGAATTTCTCCGCAATGATGCTCTCAACGGCCGGCCGACTTTCCAGTTAACACCGCTGGCAGGGATTAACAAACTAAACGGCGAACCGCGTTTCAAAGCTCCTTTGCGCTACAACGACTATGGGTTCACGATTGGCGGCCCAATATATTTGCCGCGTTTTGGCGAGGGTGGACCGTCAATCTACAATGGCAAAAACAAAAGCTTTTTCTTTTACTCGCAGGAGTGGAAAAAGACTCGTTCGGTGAACACTGCGGTGGGAACTGTTCCAACCATCGATCAGCGGAACGGCATCTTTGCCGGGACCATAAAGAATCCTTTTACCGGCGCAAACTTTCCCACTGTCGGTGGAAACTCCGTCTTTACTTCCTTCATCGATCCGAATGCGCGCGCAATTCTGGCGTTTATTCCGCTTCCCAATGAAGTGACCCCCGGCACCACAAATCTTAATCGCTATCGTCGAGCGGTAGGAGTCGGCTCAGACATAAGGCAGGAGATACTGCGGCTGGATCACAACTTCAACAGTAACTGGTCGATCTTTGGCCGCTACATACGTGAGGATTTCTCGCGTAATGATCCCGGCGGAAACCAGTTCAATGATCCGTTTGCCCTCGGCGCGCTGGCAGGGACGTTGTATCCATACGTGGCCGCACAGCAGACCAAAACGCCGGGCAAGAACTTCGTAGTAAGCCTGAAGACCATTCTCTCTCCCACCGTGATTAACGAATTAGCTTACGACTACGCTTATAACGGCATCTTTACCACGTTTGCCGGCACCGGCTTGCGGTCGAACGCCCCAGGCTTCACCTCGCCGGAGCTTTTCCCGAGTACTCTTCAGGGCGCGTTGCCGAGTTTTACATTTAGCGGCGCCACGTCAAACTTTGCCTTTGTGAGTCCGTCGCAAATTGAGAATCCCAGCCACACCATCCGTGACAACCTAACTATTTCGCACGGTCAACACACGTTTAAGTTTGGTGGCTTTTACTCCCGCGAAGCCAAGAACGAAAATGCCGGTAACGCACTTAATGGGAGCTATGCGTTTGATGGCTCGCGGTCCGGCAACGATCTAGCGGACTTTTTGTTGGGCGCGCCACGGACTTATCTGGAAGATCAAAACGAGGTCTTGATAACACTTCGGTACAATACCACTGAGTTTTACGGACAGGATTCGTGGAAGATAACGCGGCGGCTGACACTGGATTACGGTGCCCGCTATTCGATATACAATAACCCGATCGATACGAATAATCTGCTCACAGCCTTTCGTCCCGATTTTTACAAGCCGACGACTGCGGTGAAAATCGACCCGGTCAGTGGAAATATTATCACCGGGTCAGGGGATCGCTTCAACGGTCTCATTTTCGCCGGACAAAACTCGCCCTACGGCAATCGGGTGCAGAGTAATCAGCGAAATACCTTGGGCCCCCGGATCGGCTTTGCCTATAACATTTTTGGCGACGGACGCACTGTTGTTCGTGGAGGTTATGGGCTTTATTATGATCGGACGCTCGTAGGCATCGTTGAACAAAACGCTTTCGTTAATCCGTTGGTTAACTCCAGAGTTACGATCGACAATCCTCCACTATCGAACCCGGCTAACGGCGTTCCCCGCACTACGACTCCGGTTATCACGCTCAGCAGCACGGGCGATCCCTTCAAGGTACCGAGAACAACGCAGTACAGCGTTTCTCTTCAGCGCGAGGTGTACAAAAACGCCGTATTAGAGGTGGCTTACGTTGGTACGCAGGGGCGCAATTTGCTGCACCTCGTAAATATCAATCAGCCTGTACCGGGTGTGCAAACGGCTCTAACAGCCGCGTTGCGGGCCAACGGAACTCTCGGCAGCAATGCCCGCGTTTCAATAAACGCCGCCCGGCCTTTCCTTGGGTATGCCGCGATTAATGACAGGCGCACCGAAGCGGAGAGTGATTACAATTCAATGCAAGTCACTTTCAACAAGCGGCTGTCAAAAGGAATTGAGTACGGGGCGGTCTATACGTGGTCGAAGAATATGACTAACGCCTCAACGGACCGCAGCGATGCGCCGCAGGATCCTTTGAATCTTGATTTGGAACATGCGCCTTCGCAGTTTGATCGTACGCATATTTTCACGGCACACTTAGTCTATGAATTGCCGTTCTTCCGGCACAGCACAGGTTTGACGCGCACTTTGCTGGGCGGATTTCAGCTTACCGGAGTTTTCTCAGCTCAAAGCGGCACACCTCTGACGATCACTCAAACAATAGCCGCCGCCACACCGACAGGCTCCCTCTTCTCATTTGCCGATCCGCTGGGAACTGGCAGTACGCTCAGACCAAATTTGATAGGGGATCCGCATGGCAGCGGTAGTCTGACCAAGTGGTTCAATACCGCATCTTTTGCCCCTGCCTTTACCTCGTACGGTTCGGCTGGCCGCGGCCTCGTGCGGGGCCCGGGAATCAACAATTGGGATATGGCGATCTTTAAGAACTTCCGCTTCTCGGAGCGCACCAATCTTCAGTTTCGCACTGAGTTTTTCAACCTCCTGAATCATCCGCAATACCTGAATCCGGGAACTGCGGCAACCTTTAACGTTGATCCGACGGCGCCGGCGGGGAGTTTTCCCACGCGGTACATTCAGACCAATACTACGTTCGGCGTGATCACCGGCACGCGTGATCCAAGAAACATTCAGTTTGGTTTGAAGTTAAACTTCTAAGATTGGCTGGTAAACCTGTCAGGCCCGCGATGAAGATTCGGCGCGGGCTTGATCTGTTTATAGTAAAAACGAAATGAGCCGCCCTGAACGAATGGAATATACGACGAGCGTGCTGTAGCTTTCTTCCGCGGGCACGAAGGCATCGACCGGTTGCACCAACAAACCGAGAACCAGATTCCCACCGAAAAGTGTCAAACGGCAGATGCACAGAGCACGGCAATCGCCACTGCGAAATTATCGGCTAAGGCGCTCTGGTCTTTTCTTGACGGCGTCTCTGAGGCCTATTTGACACCTCGGGCCACTTTCGGTTAAGTCGCCCGGCCAGGTGTTAGTGGTATTAGCCGTGCTTATCCTAACAATAAGAATCTTTAGTTTTCCTTATTTGGCCAACTACGTATAATGGGCGCCTGAAATCAGCAGTCATCCAGAACGCTAATCGTTTCTTGGCGTTCTATATTCTAATCAATCGAAATATTAGCTTGCGACGTGACCGAGATTTCTGTCATACAGGAGCGAATCTTTGTTGTTGGTCGACAAAGGGTCCGCTGTCACCCCCCGGGGATGTCGTAATCCGCTGGGGTGCTCTTGTTCAGCAGTCCAACGCAATCTCTGTTAGTGAAGGAGCTTCGAAATGAGAAAAAGTACGGCCCTTACTCTCTGGCTTTCAATTCTTGTGTTGGTCTGCATGAGCACTGTCGCTTACGCTCAGAGTGCCACGGGTCGCATAGTGGGCACGGTCCGGGACGTAACCGGCGCGTTAGTTCCAGGGGCTAATATCACAGCCACCAACCCGGAAACGAACGCAAGTTATAAGACCACCTCCAGCGACAGCGGCGAGTACTCCTTTGAAGCGCTCCTCCCCGGCAGTTATACAATTACGGTTGAACAAACGAACTTTAAAAGGTATTCGACTAGTGAGAACATACTGACGGCCAACGACACTGTGACGATCAATATCCCGTTGGAGCCGGGCAGCATCTCGGAGACGGTACAGGTGGTCGGAACTTATGAAAAAGTTCAGACGAGCCAGTCGGGTAACATTGGGTCAATTGTTAATGAGAAGACGCTTGAAACACTTCCTATCAACAATCGCAATCCGCTTAATCTGATTGCGATTCAACCGGGCGTGATTCAAGGAGATCCTTCAGAGACTAAACTCACCGGTGGTGGTACACATGTCTTCGGAGCCCGCGACCGAGCGATAAACATCACGCTTGATGGTATCGACATTAATGAGACTTCGGCAGGCACTGGAACGTTTACACCCATCCGCACCAACCCGGATTCACTTAAAGAATACCGGATCATCACATCTAATCCTTCGGCTGAATTTGGGCGCAACAGCGGCGCACAGGTTGCGCTGATCACCAAGTCGGGAACTAACGACTTTCACGGAAACCTCTTCGAGTTTCATCGCAATCGCGCTCTTAATGCCAATGAGTGGGAACTAAATCGCCAGGGGATTCCGCGCCGGTTCTTTATCCGTAATCAGTTTGGCGGGAGCATCGGCGGCCCTCTCTACTTGCCGCGTTTCGGGGAGGGCGGCCGATCTTATTCCATACCCAGTTCCAGCGCCAAATTCAAACACGTGAGCAAGTTAGTAGAGTCTTTACCCAGCAAGCGCGTCAGGGGATCTTTCGGTTTGCCAGCGGCAGCCGAAATAATCCCGCGGGCGTCACGGGCGCGTCGGTTGATGCTCAGGGCAATCCGCTGCCCGGCGTAACGATTGGGACCTACAACGTTATTTTGAACGATCCGCGCGCCCTTGGATTAGACCCAGCTGTTCAGGCAATCATCGGTCTCACGCCGCTTCCCAATCGCTTCGATGTCGGTGATGGGCTTAATACGGCGGGATTTACCTCCCAGGCAATCCGTACGGATCCGCAACGTGATTTCACCTTGCGTATCGATCACAACTTTAATGAGCGCCATAGTCTATTTGGACGATACAGTTGGGGGCAGCAGGACACAATTGGCGATACCGGCAATGCTGGGGCGGCTCGCTTTCCTGGTTTACCGCCGATTGTGAATACCAATCGCAGACCGCGCAACCTGGCCATTGGCCTGCGCTCGACGTTGAGCCAGCGAACGGTTAATGAATTGATCGCGGGGGTAAACCACTTTGAGTTTGATTTCGCGAACGGATCATTGAGCGATTCTCGGACAACGCCAGTTGTTTTCTCTACTGTGACCAACGTCACGGGTTCAAACCCCACGAATCCGCTCTCGAATGTTTTTGGCAACTTTCGAACGATTAATACCTACCAGCTTTTGGACAATCTTAGCCACTCCCGGGGTGCTCACACTTTTCGCCTTGGCGTAAATCTGCGTTTGCAGCAACATTTTGACCTTCGAGGCTCGGTAGCCGGGGAGGATGTCAACCCCGAAGTGCAACTTGGTGGTGCCACTGATCCAACGACCTTCAGGTTGCCAGTGCAATGCAGTGCTACCGTAACAACTAGTTGCATCAACACCAACGACCGGAGCTTTCTTCAGGCGACCATTAATAACTTGCTCGGCAAACTTAATCGCGTAGATGTCGGCCTGGTGGATGTGGGTGGACAGTATGGGGCACCGGGCACCGGATTCAAGTTTGATGCCTGGTATCCGGAGTATGACTTTTACTTTCAGGACGACTGGAAGATCCGGCATAACCTAACCTTTAACCTCGGCCTGCGATGGGAACCTAAGCCGAAGCCATTCGGGCGAAGCGGTAGCAAGATTCTGGTGCCTAATAAACCGCTGACTCTCGGTGCGCCTCCGGCCACTGACGTCACTTTTGTTGAGGGGGACCTCTTCAAGACCGATTGGAACAACTTTGGTCCTGCAATAGGAGTAGCGTGGGATCCATTCAGTGACGGAAAGACCGCCGTCCGCGCTAACTTCCGCATCGCATTTGATCGCATCGTGACCTTTCTACCCTCATCGGCAGTCTATCCGGCTGTTCCGGGGACCACGCTGGCTGTGATTAATA
>JBDUCC010000074.1:0-12102 GCA_040003675.1 bacterium
GGCTTTCGTCGAAAGTTGCGTAGTTCACGGTTGCAGTTCCGGACGCGTCGCCCGCCCGCGTGACGGTTATATCGATGTGACCGCTGGCTTCACCGATGGCGTATTCGTCACTTGAGAATTGCACCAGCGAAGTTGCCGAGGCAATGGTTTTTTCGAGTTTACCGAATAGTCCATGCTCTTCTTCACCGATGCCGGCCGCGAAATAAAGTGCGTTGACGTCGCCGCCTGAGCCTCCGTTGCCAAAGGTCAGCGCCCACAGCTCGTCGATGACGATCCCGTTGCCGCTCTCGTCCTGGAGCGTACCCAGGAACGCGCCGGTAGTCGGGTTAAACGCGTGGATGCTTGGATTGCCTTCGCCGAAGTTACCTACCAACAACGCGCCACCGAAGATTCCAAAAAGGGCCGGGGCCTGCGTGATACCCCAGGGCGAATTCAGCGGACCGTTGTTGATGCCGAAGGTGAGGTCACGCACACCGGCTGTATTGAACCGGCGGACAAACCCGTTTCCAACACCTTCCTCGTCTTCGCCGCCGACGCCGACCTTAGCGTAAGCGACGTAAAGCGAACCACCGATATTTTGAATATTGAACGGGTGATAAGTGTTGCCAGGCGTTGTGGGAATCGTCGGATCCGCGAAGGGAAAGCTGGCAAGCGGCTGAAGCGCAAAGGCGCTGTTAAAGACATCGATCTTGCCGCTAGCGAAATCGGCAGCGTAGAGATAGTTATTGCCGCCGCTGTTGCCGATCGCAAGTCCGGTATAGACATGACCAGGCTGGTCGGCGGCGATCACGGCCGTCGTTGAACCGGCAGTCGGCGCATTTGGATCCCAGCCTGTGATCTTTCCGGTTATAGACGCGAAAAGAAAATTCGCGCCGCATGGAGCGCTGGCGCAGGCGCCGGGCAGCACGAAGTCAGTTGACAAAGTGCTGGCGACAGTTCCGGTTGGCAGTCCGCCGGGAATAGTCACCGTCGGCATGCCCGGATTTAACACGACTGGCGCGCCGCCAACATCGCCGCGAATTAGCTGCGACGTGCTGGTTCCATTGTTGGCTACCCAGAAAGGACTCGACGCAGTCATCGAAATTCCCCAGGGATTAACAAGCAGCGGATCAAGGATTGGCGCAACTCCCGCCGAGTCGGAGATTAAGTTTGTTTGCCGGTACGCAGATCCCGGCGCGATGACCGGAATGTCGACGCCAACCCCGTCATCCGCATGTGTCGTTGTCTGCGGGACGATCGGCAGCATGCATAAGAAGAGAAGACAGCTGACGGTTAGGCTGGCGAGCCTGGCGGTTAAGCCTCTGGTTGGATATCGACGCATATTAGTCTCCTTAGTCCACGGCGTGGTTGGTTGCGGCATTGATCGGACGTCTACCCGGGCAGTCAAACCTGAGTAAGGTGTGATTTGGGGGATCCAGACTTATTGGAGCTAAATCTTGGTGGACAATTTCCGGAGCTCAGATTTGAAAGAAAGTCCAACGTTGATTTGCAATTTTGGGAAACGGCAAAACTCTAAGCTCGACCAACTATTCTGTCAAGAAATTAATGTCGACTCCGAAACTGTTTACGATTCGCTTTAGACCTTTATTTGGTTTAGCTTAAGCCCCGCTTGCGATTAGCTGGGTCTCTGCGTAAAATGACGATTCTTTTGCTGCTGGATCGGTTCTTTCACCAGCGCGTGGCTGCTCATCGCTCCCCGAGGGCATCTAATCTGCTTGCATCTGCGTCTTTATTCCGGAGGATTTTTGTGAAGCAAGTTTTCGGTTTCTGCTGTGCCCTTGCCCTGCTTATGCTGGCGTTTGGCACATCTACTCTCGTTTCGGCGCAAAGCGCGAGTGCCACGCCCGATCCCTTTGTGACACAGATTACCTCGTCAGCTTCTGGGGACATCTTCAATCAGTTTGCGTCTTTTGCCGGCGATATTACCGCGAATGGCCGTTTCGTCGTTTTTGAATCTAACGGCAACGTGGCCACGCAGAATCGGAACAATGCTGATGGAAATCGCGAGATCTTCCTGCTTGACTATGCCCAGAGGCGCATCTTTCAATTGACGAATACTAAGAACGTTCTTAAGGCTTCAGCTACGCCGACGCCGACACCAACTCCAAGCCCGAGTGCGAGCCCAACGCCGACGCCCTCGCCAACACCAGCAGATCCAACTCAGACGGAGATTGAAATCAGCAATAATCGTCCGATGATTTCTTTCGAGCCCACACTGGTTGGTGGTACGCGTGTCTATACAATTGTATTCAGCTCCAACGCACCTTCTGCGGCAAGCTTTGATGGCGCCGGCAGTGCAGCACTGAGCGCAGATGCGAATCAGGAAATTTGGATTTACCAACTACCGGCAGTACCGGACGTGGATTTAACTACCGGAGATGATTTCTTCCAGAATCTCGCCGGCGGCACGTTCACGCAAATCACGAATACACCGGCGAGCCGCGCGCCAACAGCGGGAGCAACCGGTGTCTCTCCTTTCGTGGCGGACGATAATCGCGAGGCGGCGATTAACGATGACGGAACCATTATCGCTTTCATCTCGACCCGTAATTTAGTGGGAACCGGCAATACGGACGGTAACCCTGAACTTTTCTTCCGTAACGTTGCGCTGGGCGCCTTCGTGCAAGCAACTAACACTGCGGACGCTGTCGATGGCGTGAAGATAATTTCCCGCTTCCAACAAAACCCATCTCTGTCGAGTAGTGGCAACAGAGTGAGCTTCATATCGACTGCGAATCTGGCGGGCGGCAACGACGATGATGGTCGCGGAAAGGGCAATGCCGAAGTTTACGTCGCTGATTTTACCGGCTCAGGTTTGGCTAATGTGAAGCAGGTTACTCGAACCAAATCCGAGACCACCGGAACCTTTGCTGGATCGAGCGTTAATCTGCTCGGCCCCGGGCGTCGACTGAGCCGCGACGGAGCTTTGATTGGACTCGAGTCACGGGCAGCGGATCCAAAGGCAAATGACAGCGCGACAAACGCATCGGCTCCGGCGATTTTCGTGTACAACGTTACCGGTGATAGCTTTGTTCAGGTTGGCCTGCGGGCGCTCTCTGGAACGGATATCAGGCACTTTCCGACATTTACTGATTACACCGGAACTGTGCCGGGCGCACTGGTTTTTTCATCGGCTCTGAACTTCAAAACCGATGGCAGTTTTCCAGCTGCCGACCAGGACGCCACCGGTCTGAATCCTACCCGTCAACCGCAAATCTTTATTACTGATCTTCCGGTTTCGTCAACCAGCACCTTTAAGCGACTAACGAATAATCCGGGCGGTTCACTGACCACCGATGTACCCATCCGTCCGATCGCTAGCGGCAAGCGAAACCGAATGACCTTCAGTTTGACCAGCGCGGAACTCGGTGGCGGCAATGCTGATTTATCTATCGAAGTTTATTATCTGCTGAGTCCGACGGTCACCACTGAGCTGTCAGCTACGCCGCTGTCATTCTTCGCGAAAGCAAGCATTTTCCCGGTGAATGACGCTCCACCAGTCGCGAGTCCCTCGCCGAGTCCAACGCCCACACCAACGCCGGGGACGATCGCGTTTGGTCTGGCCCCGGGTGAAATCGGCATAGTCCGTTCAACGGTGGTGCTTGCACCCGCAGACAAAGTTGGCGCCGGTGGACCCGAAGCTGATCACAGCCCAATTCTGCCGGTAGAATTAATTGGTGTTTCAGTTTCCATCAATGGCGCAGCAGCGGGTTTGTATTTCGTCGGCAACGCTACCAAGGAGATTCACTTCGTCGTTCCCATCGGGTTGCCCACAGGCGTGGCGACGTTTGTGATCAATAACAACGGGACCGTTATCCGCGGCTCTCTGAACATCGTACCGGCGCAACCTGACATATTCACGATTCCTCCGGGGCCGGGTGGGCGCGCAGTTGTCTGCAACGTGACTAACGCCGGCTCAGGATGCATCACGGAACCGTTTGGTGTAACTACGGCGGAGGCGGGCACAGGCAATCAGATCCCAACCAAGCTTGAAATCCATGTAACTGGGGTTCGGGGAGCGACACCTAGCCAGGTGGGCGTCACGATCGGAACTACTGTGATTGCCGCCACAACAGTCACGAACAACGTGAACATGTTCGGCGAGGACTTGATCACAATAATTCTGCCGGCCTCGCTGGCGGGCGCAGGCGACGTGCCGGTGATCGTGACTGTAACCAAAAACGGTACGTTCATGAGCCGGGAAACTACCACGGCGCCCAGAATTAGGATCAACTAGAAAACACAGCGATTTGGTCTCTACGCCAAGCCCGCACGCTAACCGTGCGGGCTTTTTATTGCCTGCACAGAGGTTTTTTGTGGCCGCCGATCCTTACGAAAGTGTACTATCACCACCTGGCGTGTTGCTCCCCACGCCGTCTCAAAACCACCAGGTTGTTTTTACGCCCATCGATTCTAACCATGCGACGAAACAAGACCCTACTGGCTGTGTTGACTGTGCTGGCATGCACCGGCGTGGGCCAACCTTTTTCTTTTGAACCAGCGCGGTCGGTAAAGCGTCAGATAAGCTGGACCAAAAAAACCATACCGATCGCTATATCAACATCACTCACCTCGCCACAAACAAGTATTAAAGCGGGCAGCGATGTTGCCGGTGCAGTCCATGGTGCATTGGCGACCTGGTCCGCTGCCGCCAACCTTAACTTCGTTGAGGTTCCTGCTAACGTTCAGTCGATTAGTCGTGTTGACCGTGGGGATGGAGTCAACTTAATCACTGTTGCAGTGACCAATGAGAATCTCGGCATGTTCGACGACGAAAGCAGCCCAGCGCGCACGCGCGTTTTTTATGACGCCGACACCGGGGAGATTAACGAAGCGGATATAGTCCTTAACCCTTTTCCCTATTCGGTCGATGGTGCGCCGCTGGAGTTTTCAACTGACGGCACCCCCGGCACCTACGATCTTCAGTCGACCTTGACGCATGAGATAGGACACCTTCTCGGGCTGAATCATTCCAGCGTAATTGGTGCGACGATGAACGCGACGCAAGGGCTGAACGGCACTTTTGGTTCAGCAGCAACCAGCGAGCGAACATTAAGCGATAGCGATCGCGCCGCCGTGAAAAGCATATATGGTTCTCCAAACGAAACGGGCTCTATCGAGGGCCGGCTGCTAAACAACCAGCAAGGCAATCTTGTGCCCGCTGCGCGCGCTCACGTTTGGATCGAAGACACAGTGTCGGGGCGCGTGATGGCCAGTGGCGTAACGAATTCCAATGGCGCCTTCAACCTCGGCGGGATTGTGCCCGGTTATTACAGAGTAATGACGGCATATCTGGACGCGCCGCTAACAGAAGAGGCGACGCTGAGTTTCAATCCGGATCGGCGCGCCAATGGGCAGAGTTTTCGCGGCAACGAAATCGCCAACGGATTGCGAGTCTCGGCAAAGAAGACTGCGGTTGCGAATTATGTTCTGATGCCGCCGCAAAATGCGCCGGCGACCTTGAACCCTCGCTTCATAGGTGCCAATAGCGAATTGTCGACGGTGCCGGTGACGGCAACTCCGGGGACGAAACTGACGGTTTATCTGAGTGGCGCTGCGTTGGACCAGGTAGCGGGAACAGGTTTGTTGGTAACCTCTACTTTTCTGACTGTGGATCCTGCAAGCCTCAGATCGCATGAATTTGGCGGCGCTACTCCAGTGATTAGTTTTGACATAACCATCGCGCTGGATGCTCCGGCGGGAGATTACAGTATCCGCCTGCAATCAAACTCGGGAGAGATCGCCTACCTCGTCGGCGCCTTAGTGGTTGAGCCCAGACAATAAACCAGGCGCCGCACTGCATATCAGAAGTCCTTAGTCTTAACCACCGAGTCAATTTCGATTTCCTTCCTGCAGTCACCCTACTGAATGCTGTCGTAAAGCTTCAGTTAATTCCACAGAAACAATTCAAATGCTAATCTGTGGTCATGAAGCGCAAGCTGCTTGATTATCTGATCTGCCCTTCCTGCGCGGCGCAGTTCGAGTTGACTGAAGTAGTGCGGACTGAGGGTAGGGAGATAATGCAGGGGCGGTTGGCGTGCACAGCTTGCAAGTCGATTTTTCAAATTCTGCGGGGCGTTCCCCGATTTGTCAGTAGTGAACGATTGGAAGCTGACAAGGCAGCAACCGCCGAAAGCTTTGGCTGGCAATGGCAACACTTCACACACACCGATGAGCTTTACGCGGAGCAATTCCTCGGCTGGATTGCGCCGGTCACGCCCAATTTCTTTAAGAACAAGATTGTCCTCGAAGGTGGCTGCGGAAAAGGCAGGCACACCGAACTAGCAGCCCGTTGGGGCGCGCGAGAAGTGGTTGGCGTTGACCTCAGCGACGCAGTGGATACCGCTTTCACGGCCACTCGCCAGCTAGAGAATGCACACATCATCCAAGCTGACCTTTATCATCTGCCGCTGCCACGTGTTTTCGACTACGCGTTTTCGGTGGGCGTCTTACATCACTTGCCGGATCCACGAGCGGGCTTTCGCTCGCTCGCTTCGCGAGTTAAACCGAGTGGCCATATCTCGGCTTGGGTTTATGGAGCGGAAAATAATCAATGGATCACGCGTTACGTTAATCCCTTGCGCAAAGTAACTTCCGGAATCGATCAGCGAGCGCTGCTACAGATTTCAAAATTGCCAACCGCTTTTATGTATCTCGCGACGAAACTTGTCTATGGTCCCTTGAATCGTGCGCCAGCTGGCCGAAAGGTCGCCAGCCATCTGTTTTATAACGACTACCTGAAGGCTATCTCAAAATTTGGCTGGCGCGAACAACACACGATTGTGTTCGATCATCTGGTAGCGCCGACGTCTCACTACATTCGTCGAGAAGATTTCGCCGAGTGGTGGAAGGATGTTGCCGCAAAAGACGTAGAAATCGGTTGGCACAACAGCAACAGTTGGCGAGGGTTTGGACGAATTTGATGGAATCGAAAGAGCGGGGGCAAGCTCGCCTTCCCAACCTGAGAGATTATTCTCGGCGACTCTTGCTCCAGGCTTAAGAGGCTCTCGACCTCAGTCGATAACATTCAAGGAGGCTAATCTCTCAGGTTGGGAAGGCGGGCTTGCCCCCGCTCTTAGTCTTCCGCTTACAATGCTCCACCATGATTTCCACGCAAACAGCTCGTCGTGCCGTGTGGCGGCCCCTCTTGCAGCTACCCGGCCGTTTCGAACTAATCCTGTCGCTTGCACGGCGAGATCTGGTGGCGCGTTATAAGGGTTCGGTTCTCGGCGTTGTCTGGGCCCTGCTTACACCAATCGCGATGATCGCGATCTTCACCTTCCTCTTCGCCGGGGTTTTTGGCGCGCGGTTTGGCGCCCGGGGTTCATCTTGGGACTATGCGCTGTATCTTTTTTGCGGCTTGCTGCCCTGGACCATGTTTCAGGAAACAGTGCAACGCGCAGCGACGACAATCGTGGAGCATGCGAACCTCGTAAAGCGCGTCGTCTTTCCGCTGGAGACATTGCCGGTGGCCCAGGCATTTTCGGCGCTGGGAAACCAACTGTTTGGGACGGCGGCATTGTTGTTGGCGACCGTGATTATTCAACGCCAGCTACATGCCAGCGTGCTTTGGCTACCGGTTTTACTGGTACCTCAGCTAGTGGCCACGCTCGGAGCCGCGTGGCTGGTCGCATCACTCGGCGTTTTTCTTCGCGACATGGCGCAGGGCATTACTCTAGTCTTAATGGCCTGGATGTATTTGACCCCGATCATCTATCCGGAATCGATCGTCCCCGTGCGCTATCGAACTTTCATCGATGCGAATCCTTTCACCGCACTCGTCCGCAGTTACCGGCGAATATTTCTTGAGGGCGCACCTCCCGACTGGCCCGGCCTTGCTTATTTCACTGCCTTCGCCCTGGTTCTCTTTGTATTCGGGTACTGGTGGTTTGCGAAGACGCGCAGAAACTTTGCCGACGTTATCTAAGGGGGGATGTTTATACCTCAGTTCGCGTCCAGTCATTCGAAATGCCAGCAGACAAAACGACTACAATTCCCAGCAACCACCAAAAGACCAACGCTACTTCACCATCACCGAGGTTGTAGTTAACCAAAGAACTCGCAAAAAAACCGGCGAGCGCTCCAGTTGCCCCGAGCAGAATGCCATAGCGGTTTGTATCCGAAGTCTCCCGTAAGCGTTTTTCACTGCTAATGGCTGTACGCCAAAACAACCACAGGATCCAAAGCCAGAAAACAAGCGCCGGCAAACCTCGATCGAAGGCCAGCTGGAGCGGCGTTGAATGCAAATGAAGCATGTCCCTCCCCGGAAAGCCCCACTCGTTCCAATGGGCGTGCATCGCATCCATCCCGTGGCCAAACAGCGGATGCTGCATAATTCGAGACAAGCCCACCCTCGCAACTTCGACGCGCAAGGAAGAGCTTGGGTCCCGAAACAAGAGCGCCTGGTGCGCGCGTGTTTGATAGACGACGAACGCGCCCACGATTAACAGCAATCCAAGACCTGCCAGCGTCAGCAGCCGTGCACGACCGCGCAACGCCCGCCAGCTAATCACCAGAACGCCGATCGCAAATGCAATCAGCGCGGTCCGCATCGCGGTTAAGGCAAGGCCCAACGCGAGCAAACTAGTCGCTAAGAATGCAAGCCTGGACCACCGGTTGAAGCCGTGACTGCCACCCCACGCGGGCTGCCCGCGCGGGGTCCCCGGTTTGATCAAGTGGGCCAGTGCCAGACCCAGAGCGAGTTGCGCCAGAATCTGCAGAATCTCGCCATACGTTTCGTAGTGCCTGGTCCATCCCGACGCCCGGAAGCGATGACTTGGTTTCGCACCGGTGACTCCGGCGGGCGCTTTCCGGCTCTTTACATCGCCGGTAACAATTAGGCCCGGGCGCTCAACGTGTTCGCCGCGCGATATTATGCTTACAATAAGACTTGAGTTTTCGCGCGCGTCTTTAATCACCCGTTCGATGTCGGCGACTGAATAGACTCGCTTTCCGTCTACACGCCAGATTGCGTCACCCGGCTGCACGCTTACGGATCGGAGCGGACTTTCCGGCGCAATAGATTCAACGACGACGCCACGTCCGCGGAGCAGATCGTAAAGACTGTAGGTAGTTCCGGCTACGCCCGACAAAATCATTAATGACACGAGCAAAACGGCAGTGCGTCGAGTTGCGATGGCTTGAGTCAGGTAGAAAAGAAAGATGACGCCGGTCGATTGTATTTTGGCAATGCTGATATGAGGTTCGGTTGAAAGGAGCGACGAGACTATGGTCCAAAGAAAAAACAGCCAAATCGGCAAATCAAAAGAGGTGCGGCGAAAGCCGGTGCTGCGGCTTGTGACAGCGCGCACCAACCAGCCCGCGCCTGCCATGGCCAGTGAAATTTCAGCAGCAGCAATCGAATGGGGCGCAAAAACCGAGTAAAGCAGCAAGCCGGCGGTTGCGACTCTCGCTCCGGTCGCTGACCACCAGCCTCGCGTTGGGAATTGCGCTGGTTGAACTTGGCTAGGTCGATTGTTCAATTTAGGTTAGTAACATCGATCAAATTGCGAAGCAGTAGCTACTGGGAAATGCTCGGCGAGGGTCGCGTTATTCGCGGCGAGTCCTTGCACGCAACCATCAAAATTAACCACGTTGACAGGCTGTTTTTGGGCATGTTAGCGTACTTCTGACTTTTTCATTCTGGAAAGTCCAAGACCCCTAAAGTAATTTCAACGTTCTGGTATCGTCCTACTGCCCATCCTGCGTTTGACTCCGCTCCCATATTCGGTGATACATAATATCCTTCATGGCTTTCGAAAAAGCTAAGGTTCTCAAAGCGGCCGAGAAATTTCTTTCCCAGGGAAAGATCAATGCCGCGATCAAAGAGTATCGCCAGATCATTAATCATGATGGCGACGACCTAACCGCCGTCAACATGCTTGGCGATCTTTTGGCGCGCGCCGGACAGAAAGATGAGGCCATCGCGTGCTTCCTGCGCATCGCCGAACATTATCGCGAACAGGAATTTCGGTTGAAGGCCATCGCGATGTACAAGAAGGTCGAGAAGCTCAAACCTCGCGATCCGGATACAGCAAACAAACTCGGCGAACTCTACGCAGCACAAGGTTTGATCGTTGACGCGCGCGCCCAGTTTCTGATCGTCGCGGATGCTTACACGCGCTCAGCCGACACGCGAAAGACGCTGGGCATGCTGCATCGTATCGCTGATCTCGATCCGCAGAACATTAATATCCGGGTACAACTTGCCGAAGGCTACCTCAAGGAAGGGATGGAGAACGAGGCGGCCCGAGCATTCGGCGAAGCAGCCAAGCGATTGCTTGAGGTTGGCGACCTGGAAAAATCGCATACGGCCTATACCCGCGCCCTCGAATTAAAGTCTCACGACAAGACTCTGCTGCGCGGTCTGCTTTCAGTTACCAGTGCATTGGGCACAGCCGAAGATGCCGCCGAAGTTTTGGAGAAAGCAATCGCGGAAAAGCCGGATGACGCGGACCTGCTAGCGATGTTGGCCGATGCCTATGTTGCTGCGGAGGATGCGCCAGGCGCTGAACGCGCGACGGCTTTACTGCTGGCACACGATCCCGGCAATTATCGTCGTTACATTGAAGTGGCCCGCGTCTACCTGAAGCTTGGGCAGGAAGACGAAGCGGTCCGCGTACTCAGCGAGATCGTTGAGAAGATGTTAGCGGGTCGTGAAGAGAATGATTTGCTGGAGCTGGTCAATGAAATTTTAGCCAGCTCTCGCGAGCACCTGGGCGGGTTGCGGCTGTTGGCCCGAATTCATTGGTGGCAACGTGACACAGAGAAGCTGCGGTCAGTGCTTGAAAGGTTGGCGGAATCGGCGGAAGCCGCGGGTATGGTCGAAGAGGAGCGCTACGCGTTGACGCAGTTAGTCCGCCTGGCTCCCGATGCAAGACATTACGCTGAGCGATTGCAAACGATCGGTGGCGCACTGGATGAAGGTTCTGAAGCTCGTTTTAGCGAAGGCCTTGCGGGAGAGGTTGTTCCCACTTTCGAGAGCTTTGAGATCGTCAGCGAAACCACCGCAGTGGACGATGACAACTCCGCAGCCGCGCCGGAATTTGAATGGAATTCTGTAGCCGATTCCAATTCAACGAATATTTCGTTTGCGGACCTCAATGAAGTTGATGACGCGGAAGCTGTCGCGGACTCAATTGATCACGTCTCACAGGATTTCACCTTGGCCCAACCTGAGGCGCCCCCAGCCGAAGAGAAGGCCGGAGATCAGACCGCCCGCACCTTGACGCGGAATGAGGAGATTATCAAGCAGGAATTGGAGAGCGTTGATTTCTACCTCGCGCAGGGATATACGGACATAGCCCTCGATACGCTCGCAATATTGGAACGGCAGTTCGGCCCGAATGCTGAGTTTGATGCGCGTCGGGCAAGGCTTAACCCGGATGCAGCAACGGTGGAGTTCGACAGCGCGTCTGACGAAGTGCCAGCGTCAAAGGCTGAAGCGGAATCAGTCATTGTTCTTAGTGATGGGTCGTTGGTTGAAGAACAGGTTTCGCAAAGTATTCCCAACGCCGCGCCCAGTCACACCGGGATTGATTCCGGGCTCGCGGAGATATTTGAAGAGTTTCGCGTCGAAGCAGAAAGCGAACACGCATCGACCACAGAAGATTTCGAAACTCATTACAATATGGCCACCGCTTACAAAGAGATGGATCTCCTTGACGAGGCCATCAGAGAATTTCAGACGGCTGCTGGGATGACTCGTCCGGGCGACAATACGCCGCGATTTCTCCAGTGCTGCAACATGCTGGGCCATTGCTTTGTGCAGAAAGGTTTGCCGCAGGCGGCTGTGCTCTGGTTTAAAAAGGGGATGGATGCCCCCGGCCGCGGCCCGGAAGAGTATAAGGCACTGCAGTACGAGCTTGGTTCGGCTTATGCACAGATGGGAGATTTGACGCGCGCAATCGGAGCTCTCACAGAGGTTTACGGCCTCGATGTCGGTTATCGCGATGTTGCCGATCGGCTGCAAACTCTGCAAGGCCAGCGCAGTCAGAAGAAGAAGAAAAATAAGTCGTGAATCGTAAATCTAAATCGTAATCGTGACGCTTCTGGCGTACGTCGCGTCCTACTTAAATCAAAACTAAGACGTAAGGCCGACGA
>JBDUCC010000075.1:0-12091 GCA_040003675.1 bacterium
TCGCCGGCGCGTGCTGCCGCTTGCTCGAGCATGGCGTTGATCTCGCCGCCGATGACATTTCTGACTTCTGATCTCTGCTTTCTGACCTCTGAGGTCGGCCTATCTCATGAAGGCGCAATCGCCCGAATTTTTTCGACCACGCTCCCCTTGAATCCTTGACCTGCTGGTGTCGAAATTAAGTCTTTAACCGCCGTACGATTAAACTCTTCGCGCCGCCGCTTTGGCTGTTTTAGAACATTCGGCCGACTGTGTTTGCCCGCTCGCGTTCGTTAATCGAACGACTACAACTCCATTTTCTACATTGTTCGCCGGGCACTTGATTTGCTCGGTATCTCCGCCTCAGCACCAACCGGAAACCAAACTGCGGTGGGGTAAAACAATGAAGAACACTATATTAAGCACCAGCCACGTAACGGACTTGTTGTATCAAGCGCTCGAGACAGAGAAGGGCGGCGTACAGATTTATACGACTGCATTGCGATGCGCTTTGAACGAAGATTTGAAAGAAGAGTGGAACAAGTATCTCGAGCAGACTAAGACGCATGTGCAGATTGTTTCCGACATCCTCAAGGGGATGAACCTGGACACGGAAGTCGAGACACCTGGCCGCAAAATCGTCCGCCACATCGGCGACTCTTTGGTCCAGGCAATGGAAATGGCATTGCGCGGGCCCGACCGTGCTGCTGCCCAGATTGTAGCTGCGGAGTGTGTAACTCTGGCAGAAACCAAAGACCACCTGAATTGGGGCTTGATAGGTGAGATTGCAAAGAACTCAACCGGCGCGGACGCGACCGCCTTGAAGGAAGCGCATGATCAAGTAGAGCCGGAAGAGGATGAGCACCTCTATCACACCAGCGGCTGGACGCGTGAGCTCTGGATCGAAGCGCTGGGCATGCCCGCTGTGTTGCCGCCGCCGGAGGAAGAGCAGGACGTAGAGACTGCTATTGAAGCGGCGAAGGCCAAAAAATCGCGCGCGACAAAGGCGTAACCATTCTATTGGTGACGTGCGGCGTCAGCGGCTCTGCTGCCTCCGTTAGAGAAGGCTTTGCCGTTCCGAACGAGCTTCTTATTCTTTCGGCTATCGATCTATGAACATTCGGCTGCTGCCACGCCGATCACTCGCTCCAAACTTTGAATCTCGGACTCAGAGTATTAACGAACAAAGGGAGAGATGATGACTTCAAAAAAAGCGACCACAGGAAAAGACAAGGCCCCGGGAAAGAAAGCACTCGCTAAGGCGAAGGCGGAACGAGACAAATCGCGAATAGACGCCAAACTCGATCCGCGAAACAACGATGCCAAGCTAGATGACTTGCAAAAGAACACTGAGGACAGCGGCGGCGAGTTCCTTACCACCAACCAGGGCGTTCGCGTAAACGACAATCAAAACTCGCTCAAAGCCGGCGAGCGCGGCGCGACCTTACTGGAAGATTTCATTCTGCGCGAGAAGATTACGCACTTCGATCACGAGCGCATTCCTGAAAGAATCGTACACGCGCGTGGCTCGGCGGCCCACGGCTATTTTCAGGTCTACGAGTCGATGGCGCAGTACACCAAAGCCGGGTTCCTGCAGGATCCGGCCATGAAGACGCCGGTGTTCGTACGCTTCTCAACGGTTGCCGGTTCACGCGGCTCGACTGATCTTGCGCGGGACGTGCGTGGTTTTGCAGTCAAGTTTTACACGCAGGAAGGTAATTTCGATATTGTCGGCAACAACATCCCGGTCTTCTTTATTCAGGACGCGATGAAGTTTCCTGATCTTATCCACGCCGTCAAGCCGGAGCCGCATCACGAAATGCCGCAGGCCGCGTCAGCGCACGACACCTTCTGGGATTTCATTTCCCTCATGCCCGAATCGATGCACATGATCATGTGGGTCATGTCGGATCGCGCTATCCCGCGGAGCTTGCGCATGATGGAAGGTTTCGGCGTTCATACCTTCCGCTTTATCAACGAACGAGGCAAAGCGCGTTTTGTAAAGTTTCACTGGAAACCGCTGCTGGGTTTGCACGCAGTTGTTTGGGATGAAGCGCAGAAAATTTCCGGTAAGGACCCAGACTTTCATCGGCGCGATCTTTGGGAGGCGATCGAGAACGGAGATTTTCCCGAGTGGGAACTTGGCGTGCAGATTGTCGATGAGAAAGACGAACACAGCTTTGATTTCGATCTGCTCGATCCAACGAAGATCATTCCGGAAGAGATTGTGCCGGTGCGCCGTATCGGGAAGATAACTCTCAACCGGAACCCGGACAACTTTTTTGCTGAGACTGAGCAGGTAGCCTTTCATGTGGGCAATATCGTGCCGGGAATTGACTTCACTAACGATCCGTTGCTGCAGGGCCGGCTCTTCTCTTACACCGACACGCAGTTAATTCGACTGGGTGGCCCAAACTTCCACGAGATTCCGATTAATCGGCCGGTGGCGCCGGTGCACAATAACCAGCGCGACGGCTTCATGCGGCAGACCGTGAATCGCGGCCAGACCAGTTACGAGCCGAATACTCTGCGCGGCGGTTGTCCGTTTCAGGCAGGCGCGGACATGGGCGGCTTTACCAGCTTCGCCGAAAGAATTGACGCCCAAAAGATTCGCGCGCGTAGCGCAAGTTTCTTCGACCACTTCAGTCAGGCGACGTTGTTCTTCAACAGTCAGACTGAGACTGAAAAGGGACACATCATCCGCGCGTTGCGCTTTGAGTTAGGAAAGCTGGAAACGCCGGCCATCCGCGAACGCATGTTGTTTTTGCTGGCGCAGGTGGACAAGGGTCTGGCTAGCAGCGTCGCCGAAGGCCTGGGCATGAGCGTGCCGGCAAAGCTCGATAAACTAATGAACATGAGCTTCCCAGCCGACGGCGATCCGCGAAAGTTTCAACCAAAGCGCGTCACTCAGGCAATCGAGACCTCGCCGACGTTGAGCATGATCGACAATCCGAATTTTCCCAGGGATACAATCAAGACGCGCAAGATAGCGGTGTTGCTCGCAGATGGGTTTGATGATGCAGCAGTGTGGGAAATGAATAAGGCACTGCTAACGGCAGGGGCCGCGGCGAAAACCGTAGCGCCGCATCTTGGAACTATCACCGGGGCGAATGGTGAAGAATTGAAAGCTGACTTTAGTTTTCTCACTGGCTCATCTGTGTTGTTTGATGCAGTTTACATTCCCGGCGGCGACGCAAGCGTCGACGCGCTCAAGTTGCAAGGGGAAGCCCGTGAGTTTGTGAGTGAAGCATACAAGCACTGCAAAGCGATCGCGGCGAGCGGCTCGGCCGTCGGATTCCTTGCCAAATCACTCGGCGAGAAATTTAGCGAGACCAACACCACCGGAAAACTGATCGCTGCAAATGAAGGCGTTGTCACTAGTCGGGGACCAGTAACAGCAAATTTCACGACGGAGTTTATCCAGGCCATCGCCCAACATCGACACTGGGAACGAGAAAACAGTCAAGAGTAGCCCGGCAGGGATTCGGCGTGATTTGTTCAGGTGGCGATATCTGTTTGGCGGCGAATCTCGCGAGGTGTTTGGAAAAGCGAAAAGGCGCCACAGTTTTTGGGCTGTCGCGCCTTTTCTAAATATGGTCACTGTCCTCACCCCAGCAACCATGTGATGGAAGGATTCACCAACCATCTAGTTGGGTGGAGTATAGCGCGCCTAATTAGATTTGCAAAGCGGGCGCGGTGATTATCTTCAGTCGTAACAAATTTCGCATAATTTCACTATTACCGCCCGCAGCTTCGCTGCCGCAATTTACTAAATAAATATGGACAACGACGCGGACGGGAAGCTGCGCGCGCCTTTCCGGCATGGAGTTCGACCTCGTTCTGATCCGTGGGCGCCCCGCCCCAGTTCACAACCCTTCGCTGCCTGGTTGCATCCCACAGTCGCTGCCAACCTCTCCCGCTTGCAAAAGGAATCGACTCTTGTTACACCTGCTTTAGCGGAATTGCTTGCCTGGAGAATCACTATGAAAAAGATTTTGCGTCCGATCTATTGCTCCCTTATTGTGCTGGCCTTTTTTGTGCCCGCGTTTGCCGACACCATTAGGCTGAAAGACGGCAGCGTTATTCGCGGTCAGGTCATCGGCTTCAAGGATCAGCAGTTCACAGTCCTGATTGGTTCAGGCGCGCAGGGCCGCCGCAGCCGCACGACTATCTACGTTGAAGACATCGAGTCGATAGAGTTTGACTCAGCCACCACGGCCGCTGCTTCCGCACTTGCGAATGAAGACACCGCCACAACCGGCGGCTCAACTGCTCCCGTCTACCAGCCTCCCCGAACCAACCCGCCGGCGAACACAAGCAATACCGTACCGTCACCAGTAAACAACCAAACTCTGCCCAGTAGTTCGCCGACGTTCTTTACCATCAAAGTAGCCGTCCGGGCTGACAATACGAACAACGGATGGTCCAACAGTGGTTTGGTGGTGCGCAGGGGTCAACGACTGCGAATAAGTGCCACCGGACGCGTATCGTTGGGTACCGGTCGTTTCTCAACCCCAGCTGGAATCACCGGCACGGACAACGATAAACTGATGCGCACCGAAGCAACTGGCGCCCTGATCGCAGTGATTGGCGACGACAATGATGACTTTCTTCTAATCGGTACGCGCCGCGATTTCGTTGCGCAGCGCGATGGCGTTTTGTTTCTCGGGGTTAACGAGGGGAATCTGGCTGACAATACGGGGACCTACGACGTCGTTATTGAAGCTGAAGCAGGCGGCGGTCCTCGTTAATTTGAGCAAACCCCGGCTTTGTAAGTAGGCATCAGATAATAACCAACCGAACTGTTTCGGGCGGATAGTTACGTTTTATTCGGCTTTCGTCTCAGGTAAATGCAATGAAGCTTCCGCAGTTAGCGCTCTCCTTTTTCGCGGCGATTGTTTTATCAGCTTTGCTAATCGCTCCGATGGCAGCTCCCGGATTCGCGCAATCTCGCCGCCAACCACCGACCAGCAACGAAAAAAAGAACAAGCGGCCTGGTGAAACTCCCCAGGGTGAAAAGCAGGAAGAGCCGGCTCCTCCCGATCTAGTGGGGCGACCTCAGGACGCTGAGAAGGTGACCGTTTCCACGCAAATCGTTAACGTCGATACCGTCGTTTATCACAAGAAGAGCGGGCAGATTGTTACCGGACTGAAGAAAGAGAATTTTGCAATTTTTACCGACGGCGGCCAGCCGCAGGTCATCACTAACTTTTCCACGCCCGAAGCCCCGATCACGGTGGCGATGGTTATTGAATACAGCAAATGGTCGGAAATGTTCGGCTATTACGGAGCCGGTGGTTTCGATCCCGGCACTTACGAAGTGATCCGCCCGGCGGCGATGTTCTTAACGCAGTTTATCAAACCGCCCGATGACTACGTCTCGGTCGTCGCTTTCGACATCCGGCCTACGCCGCTGACGGATTTCACAAACGATCCGACGCGCATTAACCAGGTTATCAACCTACTACTTCGCAATAATCCCGCGTTTCGGGAAACAAATCTTTTTGATGCGTTGAAGTTTGTGCTGGTAGGAGGGAGAGGCGATTCTGTAGTCCTGGACCAGTCAAAGGATGAACGGTCGGACTATGCCGGGATGGTGAGCATTCAAGGCCGGCGCCGAGCGGTGATACTAGTGGCGTCGGGCATCGACACCTTTAGCAAGATCAACTATGGAGATGCGCGCAAAGTGTTACAAAATGCGGGGATTCCCGTTTACATTATTGGCACCGCAAACCTCTTCTTCAAGAAGTATGAGGGTAACCTGGATGCTACCGATAGCATTTCCGGCTCCCCCGGCCGAATGACTTTCTATCAGGCACAAAACACGCTCAAGACGTTCGCCGGTGAAACGGGCGGCGCATATTTCCCGGTGACTTTTCCCGGCGAACTGCCGACCGTGCTGAGCTCCATAAATGGGTTATTGAGAAGTCAATATAGCCTGGCTTTCAATCCGGGCGACGTACGCGACGGCAAGCAACACAAGATTAAGGTAAGCGTCGACGTCAATGGCGACGGCGTCTACGACGACAAGGAATACGTCATTCAAGCGCGACAGTTATACAACTCTCCGAAACCCGACGCGGTTCCTAAACCGTAGTGGACCATAACAGGCAGTTAGCATCAGGCAGCGACTACAATGTCGCTGCTTTTTCTTTTGTTGTATGCGCACTCAAAGTCTGAAGTGAAACAGTGATACGCTTTTGTCGTGCATAAGACGGATGTAATGGTCATCGGGGGAGGCGCTGCCGGTCTTTTTTCTGCGATTGAATCGGGAAAGCGCGGTCGCAAGACGGTGGTGCTCGAGCATGCTGGTCAGATTGGTAAGAAGATAGCCATCTCGGGAGGCGGTCGTTGTAATTTTACCAACCTCAATACTGCCGCGGAGAATTTCATTTCTGATAACCCCCATTTCTGCAAGTCAGCGCTAGCCCGCTACACGCCTGCCGATTTTGTTTCGCTTGTAGAAAGGCATGGCATTCCCTATCACGAGAAAAAGTTGGGGCAGCTGTTTTGTGACGGCAGTTCGCGCCAGATTATCGAAATGCTGCTGCGGGAAGCCACCCAGGCCGGGGTGGAAATTCAATGTGGCTCGCTGGTGCGTAGCGTAGCGCGTTCAGAACCAGATGCTTTCGCGGGCAGGTCGTCTTTCGAGGTCAAAACCAACACGCGAACTTTTGTTTCCCAATCGCTCGTGATTGCCACCGGAGGGCTGTCGATCCCGCCGCTTGGCGCGACTGATTTCGGTTATCGACTGGCGCGCCAGTTTGATCTTTCAATTGTTGCGCCTCGCGCAGCACTCGTGCCTTTCACTCTTTCGCCTCAGGTGCTGCGCGAATTGGCGCCTTTAAGTGGAGTGTCGGTCGAGGTAACGGTCGAATGTCGGGGCAAAGAATTCCGCGAGAACATCCTCATAACTCATCGCGGTTTGAGTGGTCCTGCGATCCTGCAAATTTCTTCGTACTGGCATCCGGGACAGAGTGTGAAGATTAACTTGCTACCAGATCATGACGCGTTCAAACTTCTACGCGATCATGAAAATCGGGAGATCTCGCTGGCAAACTTCCTTGGCCAGTTTCTGCCGCGCCGTTTCGCGGAAGCCTGGTGCGCACTTAACTTTCTTTCGCAGCCTCTAAAACGTTATAGCGCTCGGCAACTTGCAGAAATTGGCGAAAAACTAAATCAATGGCAGGTCACGCCTACAGGAACTGAAGGCTTTAAAAAGGCGGAGGTTACTGCGGGTGGTGTGGCAACAAGTGAACTCTCCTCGCAAACGATGGAAGTGAAAAAAGTGCCCGGTCTTTATTTCATTGGCGAGGTCGTAGATGTTACCGGTCAACTCGGCGGTTACAACTTCCAATGGGCCTGGGCGTCGGGGTTTGCAGCGGGGAAGATTGTGTAAGTGGACTTAGGTCTTTGGTCTTTGGTCTTTGGTCTCTGCCTACATTGCACAAAAGGCCCTAGCGAGTGCGACGCGGAGTGATCTCAACAGCACCGTGGCTTTAGCGGCTAAAGCCACGGTGCTGTTGAGATCGCTCCGCGTGATGAGCGTTACGCGAATGCTGTGAACCGCGACCCCAGAACTAAGACAACTTCAAGACGCCGTTCTCAACAATCGTCTTGCCGTCGAGTGTCACTGTACTTCCAGGTAAAAACATGTCCAGTCCATAGGAGACTTTGTTATCGCCACCGGCCCAAGCGTTATTTCCAATGCCCACTGTGACCATGCCCGATTGAACCCAGTTCCCTATTTTGCTGGTGGGCCACACATGAAGATTAGGATTGATGCCTAAGTCCAAGAAGGAAAATAGCTCCTTGCCATCCCCTCTGGCGTCGTACTCTTTTTTCAGATCGTCAAAACCGGGACCGGACCCCGTCATCTGAGTCATCTTTCCACCGGCAAAGGTCAACTTCAGATTCGTGACTTCTTTGCCGTTCGAGTAGGTTTGCGACACGACGACTGTGCCCTCAGCAGTTCCCGGCACCGGAGCGCAAAAGACTTCGCCGGCGGGTAGGTAAACTGCGACGGCTGGTCCACCCTTCTTCATATCGTCGGCCGAAATAATTCCATCACTAACGAAAAACGGCCGGCCTTCAATCCTGACTTTCAGGTCAGTCCCATTCGGATTCGTGATGTGCACTTCCTTGCCGGCGGAAAGCGCAGTCTTGACGTTCTCGCCCGTCGCTTGCACCGCCGAGTAATCCGCGTTGACAGCTTCCCAGAAGGTCTTCGATAGATCGTCCTCAGACATGCCAAAACGCTTCGCGCGGAAAGCCGTGGGATAGAGACCATTCCCAACGTTGACCTGCCGCACATTCCGCTTCTGGTAAAGATCGGCAACCGGTTCCCCCGCTTTGCCGACGGCGGCCATTCTCGCCGGGGAAATGCCGGCAGCGACGTCGTCCGACTCGTTTGTGTCCACGCCAAAAACGACTGCTGGGAGCGTCGCCAATTTCAGATCGAGCTCAGGGGCTTGCGAATCGTATTTGTCCGGAACTTCTTCATAATACTTTTTCATCAGGCGATCGCTACCCACGGTCAACAATGGATACGCTCCGGCTTTGCGCACGTCAGTTGCAATGTTCTCCAACAACTCCATATCGCGAACGCCACCGTTGACAAAAACGATTTCCCCTTCCTTGACGCCGGCAACTTGTGTGACCAGCCGATTCGAAAGTGCTTCCAGGTCCGTGGCAGCCATCTTCTTCGCAGTTTCCATTTGCGGAGTGGCTTTGTTCTCAGTTGTATTTGCGGGAGGTGGCGCCTGCTGGCATGAAAGCAAGGCCAATAGAGCGGACACAGAGACAAGCAGGAGATAAAACTTTCGAGACATGGGCGGCTCCTTTGTTACGAGGGGAAGTTTGGGATTGCAGGGCTGCTTCTACGCCAAAATGAAGCTCAAGTCAATGTAGTCTCTCAAGTCTGAAAGTTTCTAAGGTTAGAAAGGTGGGCTTGCCCTGCTCCTGTTCTAGCCAAAGACTGGCGGGGGTAAACCCTTCCCAACCCTGAGACTACGGTTCTTGACCGGCCCTTTTGAGAACGACTTGATCCAAACCGCGAAGTAAATCAATCCCAGATCAAGCGCCGTGAATGCGCAAGCGAAACTCGTCGTTGATGGCGACGATGTCCGGACGGCGGCTTGAGAAGACCCGGCTTTCCCGCAGCAGCATTGGCAAACCGCCTTGCGCCAGTTCCAGTCCGTAAGCGCGACTTGAAAAGACCGCAGCTATCTGCGGACTCAGACGCTGCGGCACGCCATAGCGAATTGCTTTTTGCGCCAGCGGTGAAAAGCCCGCGGTTCGTCGTGGGTTTATTAGCTCTAACGAATGGTCAAAAATATTAAGGCGTGTGGTCTGTTCACGCAGCGCCAAATCGCGATGGACCAGCAGGTTCGCTATGGCCTCGATTACGGCGCCGCGATGATAATTTGCGCGGGCCGCAATTGGACTCTCCTCCGCGACCGCGGGCGAGAAAGTCCTTGGCCGCGCGTCCCAGAGATCGCAATAGCGGCGCACAAATCGTAACGCGCTTTCATAAAGCGTAAGAAGATTGCCGGAAATCGTCACGCGCTCGATCACCGGAGACTGCGTCGACTCGCCCCCGAATCGGGTAGCAAAGATTGTTGCGCGCGGCAGAAGATCCGCTACGCGCTGGTCATGTCCGAACAAAATCAACCCGGCAACGGTGGGCGTTAATTCACCAGCTCGTTGCGTGGCCATAAGCAAATCGCGTTCGAGCACGTCTCCGGTCGGATAGCCGCTGGCTTTTGTGCTGTCGAAGGCGTCGCCCTCGAATTCGCGAAGAAAACTCCAAAGATGTGCTTCATCGACATCGTCGATCGTCGCCCCCAGTGCCGGCAGATTTTCAAATGACAAAGGCCGCGTTTCATCCAGCAACGCTGCTACCTCTTCCGGCGTGGCCTCGCGCTTTTCTGCGCCAATGCGCAGGTAGAAACGGCCATCGCGAGTGCGATAAGGCCGGCGCTTCCCTTCTATGTCCAGCGCAACGATGCGCCGGCCGTTGTCGAAAGCAAGGCGATCCACAAAAGGGAAAAGTGGCGGCTCTATATCTTCGCGGCAGATTCTGACCAGTTCTTCCTGAACGCTTTCGGGGTTATCAACGCCTTCAATGCGCAGTTGATCATTAACTCCAAACACAATGACGCCGCCGCCCGTGTTGGCCAGTGCCACAATTTCCTGTGTGATTTTTTCGGTGTTTGAGAGCTTTACCTTCAGCTCGAGGAAAGTGTCTTCACCGCCGCGGATCAGACGTAACAGTTCGGTGCGTGACGTGGCCGGAGCAGGCGTCGAGAGGTAATACTCCTGAAACGAGCGTTCGGTGGTTGGTTCGTGACGCTGGTTGCTGCGAAATTTTCTGCGCGCCATTTGTGTATTGACGGGCCGCGTTAATTCTGAAACTGGCCGCCGTTCACTCTTCCGGATCGTTCACGGCCTCATGTATTGCCAGTTCCCTTTTTTGCAATGCCTCACCCTGAAACGGAAGCATCAGCAAATAGAAAGCAACTGCAAGGGCGGCCAGAACAGCGAGTGTAACATACTCAATCGACACGCTCTGCGTCATGTAACCAGCGGCAGTAGCTGCCAGCGGAACCAGCGCCAACAACAGGATCATCGGTATTAATAACAAGCCAACCACGCCGGCCACATTCAAACGTTTGCCATACTTCATCCGTTTGGGAAAGTGTAATGAAAACCAGTTCCCCATTAGCGACATCAGTGCGGCGAAGGCGACGAAACTAAGGGCCGCAAACAGCAATGCAGCGAGAGACACATCGCGGAAAACGAGTTGGTTGATTGCGATCAAGCCGGTGCAAAATGCGAGCGCAAGTAATGACATAGAAATATTTTTCCCCAGCAGCACTTTCTTGCGATCGATTGGCGACAGAATGAGCGTGCGCATGCCGGCCTGATCAAAAGCGAACTGATTGCAGAAAAGGCCGGCCAGAATCATGAATACGTACAGCATGCCGGCTGTCGCCATCAGGCCTTCGCCATACTCGAAGAAGCTTCCGGAATACCTTGTTGCGCTTTCCACGCGCGCGTCATCGAAGCGTCGCCTGTTCATGAAGCGAATGACGATGAGTATCAACGGCATTAACGTCATCATGCGCAGTTGCGCGTTGCGCGTCGCATAGCGCAGTTCTTTCTCGATGATGGCTGAGAGCGCTGGCAAAATGAAAGGCAAGTTCCAGCCAGTGGGCGGTTCATCTGCTACAAGCTGCTGCCGGCGTTTTGGTTTAGACGCTCCGCCGCCGAGCGTGGCGCGCCGCGCCAGCCAATAGGTAATCACTACAAAAACCGTCGTGTAAACGGCGAGCAGGAACAGTACGAGAACATATTCAACAGTATGCCCCGGCTGCAGGCCGCGAGTGAGCGCGTATGCGACGGCCCCGGGCGGCGTCCAACGAAGTGCAAGAATTGAATCGGCATGACGGAAAATTATCGGCGCAATCTGACCAAATAACGCCCCGCCTAAGCCAGCAATCGCACCAATCAAGGCCAGCAAAGTTTCGCCACGAGTCCGTTTCCGGCGAATCAAAGAGCCAATTGAGGCGGAAACCCATTTCGACAGGGCCACGCCGAAAGCGGCCGCAACCAAGACAATTAGAAGGGCTGCGGCTTTTTTGCCGGTGGCTAGACCCACACCAATTCCGACGGCAAGCACTGCGGGGATCGCAAAAAGCGACTGCAGCGTCGCCACCTCGCTCACGAAATCAAGCGCAAAGAGTTTTCTTAAACTGACGGGGTAAAGCAGCAGATTGCCAGGATCAAACTGGCGCCCGCCGCCAATGCTTAATGGCAGCGTGGCCCATAGCACGTAGCACAGAGAAAATATCGAAAAGAAAATGAATTCAGCAGATGGAACAACGCCGTTGCGACCGCCTTGAGCAGTCACCAGGGCCTGAGTCTCAACAGCATTACCAGCCACCAAAGCGTACGAGCCCACCCCAAGACCAACCGCAATCAGCAGCGACAGCGCCAAAGCCGCGAGCATGGCCAGCAGGGACGCCACGCGATTCACCACCGCTTTGGACTTGCGCATTGAATTGCGAAACAGGGCCCATTTCAGCCAGATGAGTGTGCGAAGCTGGAACAT
>JBDUCC010000227.1:0-3541 GCA_040003675.1 bacterium
GGGCAGCACAGCGCAGAACATCACTAGCCTGATGAAAGCGCTGGCTTTCATCGCTCTGATAATTGCAGCATTCCTACTCGGCGGGCGGAACTCATCTGGCGCCCCGGCCGCTCCTGCGCTGGCGACGGGCCTGCCTCTTATTACTGCCATCGTGTTATCGCTTCAGGCCGTCATCTACACCTACGACGGCTGGACAGGTGTAGTTTATTTCTCTGAAGAAGTAGAGCATCCAGGTCGCGACATTCCCCGAGCGCTGTTTGGCGGCGTGCTTTCCGTCATTGCCATCTACCTTCTGGTGAATCTTGCTCTCCTTTACGTACTACCGATATCGCAGATTGCCGGAAAGGATTTTGCCGTAGGCGCGGCCGCTGAAGCTATCTTTGGTCGTTACGGCGAGCCGATTTTCAGATCATTAACCATTGTGTCCATGGTCAGCGCAGTGAACGCCTTGCACCTGATGGCGACTCGTGTGCTTTTTGCCATGAGCCGGGACGGTCTCTTTACAAGAAAAGCGGCAATCGTAAATGAAGGTGGCACTCCAACTGTCGCACTCTTCATGAGCGCGGCCGTAGCCGTTCTATTCATTGCATTTGGACGAACTTTCGAGAAGGTAATCACAGTGTTGGCATTCTTCTTCGTAGCCAACTACGCGCTGTCCTTTATTTCGGTTTTAGTGCTGAGAAGGAAAGAGCCGGCCAAAGAGCGCCCTTACCGCGCCTGGGGCTACCCCTGGACCACTGCGGCTGCCTTGGCAGGGTCGGTTTTATTCCTGCTGGGTGCTATTGCCAGTGATACCCGTAACAGTATTGACGCATTGATTCTATTGGCGGCGAGCTATCCAGTCTTTAGGATTCTGAGGGGTTAGACCGTCGACCCATAAGGTTATAGGCAAGGTAGCTCTTTGACCCAATTTACCTGGGTCGTGATCCGAATTCTGGAATTCTTGTCTCAGTTTTAGACTGAGCTGCCGCAAGTTTTAACTCTGAACCCTTAAACCTCATCAATTGTTCACAAAATGGTACGTCGGCGGCATCGGCGGCAATGGCATAACATTTGTATCTAGATTCTTGTCAATTCATATTTTTAGCTGTACGTAATTAGTCTTCACTTGGCAAACCTCGCTTAACGCTGGACAAGGCACGACAACCGCGGCAGCCCCCTCAGGTTGTTCTACCAGCAATCAAGGTTAAGCGTAATACGACACACTAGTAAATGCATTGCCCTTTCTGCATCGCTCGACCAATGCCACGCCTTCGCGGCAGTCACTGGGCAGTATTGCTCGGGTCGTGTCGGCCAGCGACGTGGTAACTTTAACAACATGACTCCCGGCGCGGCAGCAACGCTGAGCTTGGAGGCACTTACCGGTGGCACGTTTAGCAGTAGAAGACGCGTCACTATCCCGTGAAAAACAGACTAGAGGAGAACTAAATATGAAAATGATAATTAAGCAACTCTTACTTGCGACCGCGGCCCTGGCCGTGCTCGCGCTGGCGCCGGCAGCCGCCAACGCTGACGCGGTCGTGATAAACGTGCCGAATCCAGTGTTTATTGCGGCAGGCGGTATGCTGACCCTTAATGGCACGCTAAGGAACCCAGGTGCAACGACGGTGTTTATCAACGGAATTAGCACAACCCCCAATGTCGCTGGCATTACCTTCGATGATTCAATCTTCCTGACGAATGCGCCACTCACGGTTGGCCCTGGCATGACGAGCGCTCCGTTCGATTTCATGATTATATCAGTGAGTAATGCGGTGGCGAGGGGCATCTACCCGAACGCGATATCGTTTACGGTGCAAGGTGGTGCTGATGGTGATGCGATTGGTCCACTTGGCACGGTTGATCTGACGGTCGTCGTGGTACCCGAACCGGCCACTATGTTCCTGTTAGCTACGGGACTCGGAGGAGCAGCGCTTGCCAAGCGGCGTGCCAAAAAGAAGGAAAAGACCGAACCCAGCATTTGAAGATTATCAGTGGCAGATAACTACTGCCATCTCGTCTCTGGTCTGCCCTTCCGTCACGGGAGTAGGGCACCTTGGAGTTAACCTTCAACCCGGACGCTTCGCAACAAGTCGCGAGGGGTCCGGCTATAGTTTGGTTGAACAGAAGCTGTGAAATTTAAGATCGATCTGGGATACTACTCAACATACAGAAATTCGCAGGTCGGGAAGGGCGGTTTACCCCCGCTGATGCGCAACGCTCAACCCCCAATGGGTGTTTCTCGTTTTCCTGAGCAGTCCCGCACCGCGCCGGCTGACAATCCGCGGTTGAGTGTTACTAAGACAAGCGGGGGCAAACCGCCCTTCCCAATCTGCGAATTTTCTACCTTGAGCTGTTACATACAAGGCTCCTAAGTTCTGATGTTGTGAAGCGGGCTCTTCAGATAGTAATGATTTCGCGGCCACTCTTTTCTCAGTTTTCATAAGCTTCGGTAGCGACCGGATCCTCGAACTCATGCTTCGCTTGAGTCGAGTGGTATTCGCACTAATAACTAATAAATGGGAGAGCGCAACTTCCCAACACGAGCTAACGCCCACCGGCGAGACCGCTGGGCTTCGCCACTAACTCGAGTAACGCTACGATCCCGGAGGACAAGAGATGAATACGCGCACAAGATGGATGATTATTGTCGGCTTGCCCCTGTTGCTGACTACACTGCTTTTCATACCGATGACTGAGGCGAAGCGCGACCGCAAGAACAATGCGCGCGCTAACGGTAACAAGAGCACATCGATCCCAGTTGGCACAGACAAGGCGGCACCAATGGGCCTGGCGCGCATCAAAGAAGGCTTTGCCTCGTGGAGACCCACCATCAGCCCGCAAGAGAGTCCCCGCCTGACCCCAGTTGTATCGCAGGCTGTCATCTTTGGCGTATCTCAGCCAGTGCGCGAGCTGCCACCACCGAGTGACGCCGGCTCGACGACTGCTGGAGAGGGTCGTGAAATAAACGAGCAGAACGAGGACATAGAGCGGGAAGCTGTCATTGGAGCCAATCCGGTTGATGGCGCCTTGCAGAAATCGAATTCCCAGAGTGGCAAGAATGGAGGAGTTGAGGCTGCTATTTCACCGGAGGTCATCACCCCACCGTCGCTGGTGTTCGAGGGCCTGGCAGACACGGATAACGGCACGTCACTAGTTAATCCACCCGATACCGTCGGAGCGGTGGGACCGAATCACTACGTTCAGGCCGTCAACAACCGCGTGCGTATTTTCAACAAAGCGGGGGTTCCGCTTACTGGTCCGTTTACGCAGAGCAGCTTGTTTGGTTCACTCTACCCACAAGTAGGTGGGATTTGTTCGACCAATAATGCCGGCGATCCAATCGTACTTTACGATCGGATGGCCGACCGCTGGCAGATCAGTCAGTTCGCTTTCACTTCACAAACTACTCCACCCTACCACCAGTGCATCGCTCTCTCTCAAACCAGCGATCCGACCGGCGCCTATTACGTCTATGACTTTGTTTTGCCGGGTGTTCAGTTTCCCGACTATCCGAAGCTTGGTTCCTGGCCAGACGCTTACTACATGTCAACCAGAGAGT
>JBDUCC010000076.1:0-11502 GCA_040003675.1 bacterium
CCAGCGCACCCCAAAGGAGTTGATGCTTCCATTAATTATGTTCCTTCATCGGACCTCTACCGGTTCTTTGCGTAATAGCCCTGGCGGTAAAGCAATTGTAGTTTTTGTTTACGCAACTCGGGATTGCTGATATCGATGCGAATGCGGCGATACGATCCGTCACGGTTCTTGTTTGTCGGCGAGTAGGCAATCAAGTACTGCGAGCGAAGCTCCTTGTCAATCTGTGAAAAGGCCAGCGCTAGATCGCCTGGTTGCGTGGGAATAAACGCACGCCCTCCGGTTTTATCCGAGACTTTTCGTAGAGCTCCCGCATCGAGTTTACCTTCGGGAAAGTCCACGTCGCGAATTCCGATTGAATAAACCACTACGTCGGACTTTACTGCCAGGTCAATGACTTCCTGTTTGCCTTTCCGGCTGCTGGTGTCGTCGCCATCCGACAAAAGAATAATCGCACGTCGTGTGTTGTCGGGAGTTTTGCTTAAGTGTTCTTGAATCGTTATCCATATCGCATCCCAGATGCTTGTGTATCCGCTGGGATCTTGATCAATCGGTAACGGATCTTCGCCGGCTGCGAGTCGCCTCTCATTTTCGGGCGACAATTCAACGCGGACTTGATCGATTCCCTTTCGCAAGCGAAGCGGCTCGCCAGTCAGTGCCTGCTCTAATCTTGGAACTCCGGTGAATGACAGTATTGCCGCGCGATCCTTACCCGGTCTAATGACCACATCAACAAATGCTTTAGCGGCGAGTTTCTCTTCTCGCATCACTCCTTTTTGCGATTCACTCGTATCAATCAGAATTGCGAGCGACAGCGGTCGATCGGTTTCGCGTTGAAACATGCTTACGGTTTGCGGCGCATCATTCTCAAAGATGCGCACGTCTTCCGCGCGCAACGTGGTGACAAAGTGGCGATCTCTATCGACAGCCGTAAACAGCGTGTTTACCAGGTCTGTTTCCACGCGCACCACTTCCGCTTCCGGTTCGGGGTCACTGCTCGCCGGTTTCTGCGGGGGTGGAGTTTGATTGACACCAGGGGTTCGCGGTTGTTGGGCTTCTAACTTGCTCAGAGCAAAAGTCAGCTCACTGGCCGCTACGACAAGCGCCAGCAAAGTGATTAGCAGGAAACGAAGTAGGAAGGTCATTTATCGAAGTTTGCGTAAAACCGTGTATTCATCACTATCGTTTGCTCGCTACAAATGAAATCAATTGCCGCCTCGGATCGAAGCTAATTTTAAAAGGATACAAAGCGGCGCGCCCCAATATGACGGGAGCATCGTCGGCGACGCCGGAAAGAATTTCAGTTGGAATGCCGCGCAGCACGAGTTCACCGATGTTAATAGTCGTCGGCGCCACCCGTCTTGCGTTTACGGTGCCGCCACCCAAATCGAGGCTCGGAACGGTATGCGGCCTCTGGTTGCGGCTGACTACTATTGTCTGGCGATCGCTTACGGCCAAGCCAAAGCGCGAGCCAGTGTCGAGGAGAGCGACTCTACCGTCTCCCAGCTTTACGAAAGGTCGATCGCTATCCCCGCGACGCAGCCATTCAACTGTAGCGCCCTCAACTGACGGATGGTTGTTTAATTCCATCGCCTCATCGAGGACTGCAATTAGCCCGTTGGGCATATCCATTGAATATCCATTTGGCGTAAACGCATCGGTTGGATCGAGAATTCCATCGAGTCCCTGCGGCAGGTAACTAACAATCAAAGCGCTCTTGTCGGGTGGCAGCACATTGTTTTGGTAACCAAGTGCCAGCGTGTCTATGGCGGCTTCGCGATTCGAAGTAGTGGTTGAGCCGCTGAGTCCACCAATCAGCGTTGGGCGAGTGGGCCTGGTTGTCAGTCCGGCTGCGCTGATTATCCGCTGACTGATCACATTCAAGCCCGCCCCGGTATCCAGGGCAAAAACGTAAGGGCCGCGCCCATTGATCCATGTGTTTATTAAAAGGCCGTAGTCTCTGCTCACTCGAAACCGGGCCGGTCGGAACAAAGTTGAACTACGCGAACTTGGAACGCCGGGTTCTAAAGCAAAAAACTGGGCAGCCCCTGAAACAGGGACTGCCCATGCGACTGCTGCCATAGCGCTCAACCCGATCGAGAGTATCGCTCTCATTCTTGGCCACATTGTCGAAGCCGTTGGTTAGTAGCGTCGGTTCCGGTTGCGCAGCTTATAAGTGTAAAGGGCAGAACCGCCAGCGCCCGCTAGCGCGCCGATGCCGGCACCCTTCTTACCACCGATAATGCCGCCCAGAACTGCACCTCCGCCAGTGCCCATGGCCACTGTCAGTTTATCGCGATGCTTCTGCCAGAAGCTGCGCTTGCGCGGTTGCTGGTAGTCATAATAAACGCGACGCGAACTGGTTGAATTCCGCGCCACGGTTCGACCGCTGTTTCTGTACACGGTGCGTGGCTGGCTATAAAGAACGCCATTCGACGTCACTTGATTGCCGGAAACTCCTGCTTCGCAGGCCCGGAATCCATCGGCGAACCCAGACTTGTAAGCGGTCTGCTCCTGCGTGGTAGCAAACTGCGTCGGAACCGTTGACTCGTTCACCGAAGTATTCGGCTGATAACGCGCCAACTGCGTGTCTGCGCTAGCCGAGTATGCCGGAGTAGTGGGCGTCTCGGCCGTAGGCGATTGGTTTTTCGAGTGCATTACAAAGGCGCCCACGGAACCACCAATTAAAGCGGCAACCAGAGCGACCGGTAGCAATTTGTTAGTCATAATCATTAGTTCTATCTCCTTCGCAAATGTGTAGGCAGCATCTAACGCTAAGTGTTTCAGCAAGAACCATACCTATTAGTCGCATCTTTGCTCTGAAGTCGTTATTAAACCAGGAACCGAAGCAGTCAGTGCACGAATCGCGGTTTTATTACACTTTCACAATGCAAACTGAATACTTCACTTCGCGCTCAGACGGTCCAGGGCTGAGCACCGATGACTTTCCTACCCGATATGGAATTAACCCGTATGCGAAATCCAACGCTAACCGATTTACAGAAATTTCAACTGCCAAAACAAAAGGCCAGGTAACGTCCTGGCCTCGTGCACTTAGATCATCCAATCTGATAATCAGGCAGCCTTCTGCAGCAGTGGCTTATTCTCCTTTAGCAGCTCAAGCGCCCTCTTCATCTGCACGTCTTCAACTGGTTGCTTTACGGCTGGCGGCTCCGGCGCGACTTCACGTTTGTCGTTCGGCTGATCCGGCTTCGTAACCTGATCGTCGTCGTTGCCTGTTAAATCATCCGGATCAACTGCGTCAGCCAGTTCGGAACGTTTCACTTCTACTGAGGGAGCAACACCCGAATGGCTCCGATCTTCGCCGAGGAATGGCTTCCCAGTAGCTGAGGCCCATTTCACAGTCGTCAAGAGCAGTCCATCTCCACCACGCAAGGTAAACAGCTGTTGCTCTGCGCCGGCGCCGAAACTCTTTTCACCGACTACTTGACCGCGGTTCCGGTCGATAAAGGCGGATGCGACAATTTCAGCGGCGCCGGCAGTGCCGGAGTCAATCAACGCGACGGCTGGTCCAGAGAAAATGGCAGCCTTTGAATCGGCTGAAAAGGTCTTAACTGATCGCCCTTCCCTTCCTGACGTTTGCGCCAGTATGCCGTCCTTGATGAAAAGATTGGCGACCGCAACTGCTTCGTCCAGCGAGCCGCCGGCGGTACCGCGCAGATCAAGGACTACTTTCTGTGCACCTTGTTTCATTAGCTCCTGCAACCGAGCCCGCACGTCTGCGCCTTCGCCGGCAGCAAAGCTGTTCACACGCAGAACACCAATGCGACCGGGCTCCATTCGCGCTTCTGCAGCAGGTGCGCGAAACGAACTTCGCTTCACAGTCACAGTCAGCGGCCGCGAATTGGCCCGCAGGATTCGCAACTTAACTTCTGACCCGGCCGGACCATTCAAGAGCTGTTTCGCATCGTAAAGCGAGATGTCGCGAGTAGCTTTCCCGTCAATGTATTCAATTATGTCGCCCGCGCGAACGCCGCCTTGGTCCGCCGGCGAACCTTTCATTGGTGCGATCACATAAAGATAAGAGGCCACTTGAGACAGCTCAGCGCCAATTCCGACCTCGTTGCTTTTCGCATTTTCGTTATACTGGCGGACTTGATCCGGAGTCAGATAAGTGGAATAGGGGTCTAAGCCGTAAGCCAGGCCCCGCAGAGCTCCCGCGCGAACCTTTTCCATGTTAGGTTGATCAACATAATCGTTCTGAATATGCTGAAGCACGCTCTCGAAAATGCGAAGTTGTGCATTTGGATCGTTTGCCGGCTGTTGCGCTCGGGTGGAAATCCAACCGCCGACAACGGTATAAATAGCCAGCATGGCTGACAATATGATCAGCGAAAATTTAGTGCGAAATGTCATCAGGTACCTCGTGTGTAAAGCTGTTCAGCGCTCTGATGCGCTGGTGGAAACGATTCGTATGATACAGGCCGACTGCTGGAGCGCGCAACCTGGGTTTAGTCGAATTGGACGTGAAAAAGTTGAGCAATCGCGACCTGCACAAATCCATTAATTTGCACTTGTGGCTTCCGGACCATCATGAAAAGCCAGGACGTTAAAGCCCCGATTCGCGCTCCGGTTCTTGCTCTCGACCTCGGGAAGAAGCGCGTCGGCGCGGCGGTCTCGGATGCATTGTCAATTTCGATCAATCGGCTAGACGTCATTCCGCGGACGAATTGGAAGCAACTCCTTCGCGACGTCGAGAATCTGGCACGCCGCTTTGACGCTCAAACAGTGGTAATTGGTTTACCGCTTAAACTAAATGGTTCTGCAGGAGACGCCGCGGTTGCAGCCCGGGAAACCGCTTTAAAGTTTGCCCGATCGCTGGACCTGCCGGTCTACCTGCAAGACGAGCGGTTAACTTCCAGCGAGGCCGAGGAGAACCTGCGCACGGCCGGAGTCCCGGCTGACGAAATCCCACTTCGCGTGGATAGCGAAGCAGCAGCGTTGATTCTGCGCGACTTCCTAGCCTCGGATCAGCAGCGAATTTCGCTCTCTCCGCATCTATCAGAATAGACCGGCTTTCATCTAAACTAAACACACATGAAACGCATTCTGCTACTTGTCTTACTGGCACTACTAATAATAGCCGGCAGCGCAACTGCCTGGGCCTATCGCGAATTGCACACTGCCGTCCGCCATACCAAGCAGGGGCAGTACGTGGAAATCGCCAGGGGTTCTTCGCCCACCGCGGTGGTAAATAAGTTGGCGAGCGAAGGAATCATCAAACATAAGTGGCCCTTAACAATCTATTTGAAACTATCGGCGCGCGGCACCGAGTTGAAGGCAGGTGAATACGACTTTCCTTCTCCAATTTCACCACTCGCGGTTTTTGCCCGGTTACGTGAAGGCGAGCAGAGAATGCTTCGCTTGACTGTGATAGAAGGTTGGGCGCGCTGGGACATTGCCAATGCGATGATCAAGATCCCGGAGCTGCGACTCGCTGATACTGATGAAGCCTTGCGTCTAATGGACAGAGTGGATCTGATCAATGATTTGGATCCGACCGCGAAAAACCTCGAGGGCTATATCTTTCCCGACACTTATGATTTCCCCCCCGATACGCGAGCTGCCGATGTGATCAAAATGATGGTGAAACGTTTTCGCCGGGAGTGGAAGCCGGAATGGTCGCATCGAGCGCGAGAACTGGGAATGACGCCGCGCGCAATTGTAACCACTGCTTCTTTAATTGAAACAGAAGCAAAGCTGAGTGATGAACGTCCACTGGTTGCGTCGGTCATTTATAACCGCTTGAAAAGAGATATGGCGCTGGCGGTTGACTCGAGCATCATCTACGCGTCGAAGTTGGAGGGAAAGTGGCGCAACGACGGCAGAGTCTACAAAAGCGATGTCGAACGGCGCTCGCCTTACAACACGCGCCTTCACCCTGGATTACCGCCTGGTCCCATTGCTGCGCCCGGGAAAAGCTCGCTGGAAGCGGCGCTCTATCCGGCTAACACCGAGTACCTGTTCTACGTTCGGGATCCGTTGCGAAATGATGGCACCCATAATTTCTATAACAACGAACACGACTTCGGCATCGGAGTGCAGGCGCTCAGGAACTGGGAAGCGCAACGAGACGCAGGGGCCGGCAAATAGATCCGCCGCATGGTGTTTTTAGATGGCCGTTAACCATCTCCCTTGAATTTGCTTAGCCCTTAATCTATTCTGAATCCAGATCTTCCGTCAGTAAATCGTTTCATTATCAAAGGTTGTGTACGATGAAATTCGCATTAGCTTTGCTGTTTCTAATCCTGACGGGCGCGCCGGCCTGGGCACAGGGCAAAGGCGTGGATAAACAAAGCGAGCGCGTGCGCGATAGCGGCACCAGGACGGCGGGAGATAATGGTAGCAAAACCGATGTCGGGGCCGGCAGAGGAATTGATTTCGGCAGAGGGCGCACAGCAACAGTGCCTCCGCTTCCCAATCCCTACCGGATAGTGGCGCGCCGCGATGTCATTCTTAAAGCAATTGCTGATGTTATGCGCGACCGCAACTTGATCGTAGATGAGGCCGCCTCCAAGCCCGCCGACGGCATTATGGTCAGCCAGCCTTACACTTTCATCAAGGGAGCCGTCGTTACGCAGTCCGAGCTGGGCCGCTATGCGGACATCGCTACTTCAGTCGCCCGCGGCTGGACACGCGGACGCTATACAATAACCGTTGAAGTGCAAGCGATCGACGGCAACAGCGCGAACGTGTCAGTGAATGCAAAGATTGAAGGCAGAACAGACGGCGCAACGGGCGCCGAGTGGATTACGCTAAGCTCGGTCGGCGTGGCTGAAGAAGAGTTCTTATCAGCGCTAATCGAGAACGTTACAGGCGCTCTTCCTCCCGGTCGAGTTGAGTAAACTGCACACTTAAAGTATTACTTGAATAACGCTTCATCATGATTACCGAATCCGAGCATGAGGAAATCTTTATCCAAGCGAGTGAGTCTTCCGGTCTGAAGATGGTCGCCGCTATTTCTGCACTAGTCATCACAGCCCTCATTTTTGTCGGCTACGCCTACCTGCGCAAACGGCAAGCGCAAAGCAACGTACCCGTTCAGCGAGCAGCCACCGCGCAGCCTAAAGCCCCGCCGCAGGCTTTGATTCTGGTTGATGAAGCGTTACTCCAGGGTAGCAACACACTGCTGGGCGGCACGGTAAGGAATATTAGTAATGGAAGATTAAATGGTATTTCGATCGAGATTGAGGTGAAGCGCCGCAAGGATGGCACTACTGAAAAGAAGCTGGTCCCTGTAAGCCCTGCCGATATTGACCCACAACAGGAGGGCAGGTATTCACTTCAGTTGAAGGCGCAGGAATATGCGTCCGCCAGAGTGATAGCCCTTCATGACGGCGCGCAATCTACGCTTCCTTACACGCTCGCGCAGGGGGAAAAAAGACCGCCCGAGCGGCTCGAATCGAAAACAATCAAAGTTGATAAGCCGTCTGGAAAGCGATCCGACTTTTTGAACTCGCCTGATAATCCGGCGCGTGTTCCGTGAACGCTAAGAATGAAGGATGCGCGGCTAGCGACCGAGGCTGGCTTTCTTCAAGTTTTCGTTGAGCAGTCGGGGCGGCGACAAGTGATGTAATTCCTAAACTGTCGCAGTTGGCGTTCGTCATCAGTTAAGGAAAAAGTTCAAGGTAAATTTCGTTGTTGATGAGCCCGCCCGGCTAACCCCATTCAACCATTTAACATTCACCGGTCAAGCAACCGACAGCGGCAAGCACCCGTCATACTTTTCACCCCGATGATCATAAATTTGAACTTAAAGAATTTCACCAGCAACGTTCTTCGGTACGGTTCGGCGACTCTCATTTTACTGAGTGTGGTCACTGTGGCGGCTGCCCAGGCAGCTCGTCCAAGCCCTGAGCCTTCCCTCCCGAGAATCTCGGGGGCTGATGATCCCGACCCGCTGACCTCGATTGAAGAGGAGATGCGAGGAAAACGCGCGCTTAAGTTTGCGGAAAAGGAATACCGCGAAAATATCGAGCGTGCGCATGAGCTGGCCTCCCTGGGGTCACAGTTGGCGAAGTCATTTAAGAAGAACCAGCAATTCGGCCGTGAAGACTTAAAGAAACTTGATCGTCTCGAAAAGCTTACCAAAGCCATTCGTAATGCTGCCGGCGGCTCCGACAGCGAAAAGGAGGCGGACAGGCCGTCAGTCAATCTCAACCTGAATGTAGACAAGATGTTCAGTGTAGTTGAGTCACTGGCGAACCGGGTTGAAAAAACTCCGCGACACGTAATATCCGCTGAGGTTATTGACGAGGCTAATGTATTACTTGAACTAATACGCGTGGTCCGGGAATACTCGCCGAAGGCTTAAAATTGAACCTCGCTCCTAAACCTTTCGCACCCTCTTACTTTTTCCGGTCTTTCCTTGTTCTCGCTTTGCTGCTCCTGCCCTCAACTGGCTCTTCTCAGCAAGACGATGAAGTCGTACGGGTCAACACTGACCTGGTTGTGCTGAACGTTACCGTTACCGACGCAGCCGGACAGTACGTGCCGGGACTTAGGCTTGCGGATTTCAAAGTTTTCGAAGACGGTAAAGAAGTACCTGCACAACTAATATCCGGCTTTAGCGTTCACGAGTCTCCTTTCGCCTCTGTGGTTTTGCTCGATACTTCCAGCAGCATGGAGGTCAGGCTTTCCCTTGCTCGCTCTGCTGCCATTCGTTTTCTTGATCGGCTACGTGAGGAGGACGTCGCTGCGGTCTACAACTTTGATTCGAAGGTGGAGCGAGTGCAGGACTTTTCTCCGGGCCGCGACCTTGCGCCGATGGCGTATGGTTTGCGCGCCAAAGGAATGACTCGACTGAATGACGCGATAGTCGATGCAGCGAATGCGCTGGCCGAGCGCTCGGAGATGCGAAAGGCAATAATTATTCTGTCCGATGGTATGGACACATCAAGCAAGGCGACTGCAGATAAAGCAATAGAAAGCGCGCTCGGTATTGGGGCCACGATTTATGCTGTCGATATGTCTGCTGCCGGGGGCGGATCAAATAATCAGCAAAGCGCAGCGGTGTTAAGAAATTTTGCAGAGAAGAGTGGCGGCAGGTTTGTTGGCACGCCTGGCGGTCCCGCCTTGCGCGACGCCTTCGCGAATATTGCAGATGAGTTGGGCCACCAGTACACCATCGCTTACCGGCCATTGAATAAAACGCGCGACGGCAAATGGCGTAAGCTGGAAGTGAAGGTGTCGCGTTCCGAAGTAATGGTGAGAACCCGAAAGGCTTATCGCGCTCCCAAAGGTTGAAACAGCCGAATCAATTGAGCGTTGTTTTCGTCAGCGACTTCTCCCGGTGCTTTTCCAACGCAAGCTCGATTAAGCGATCAAGCATAGCCGCGTAGTTCAAACCCGAAGCAGCCCACATCTTTGGATAGCCGGAAACTTCTGTCAGTCCCGGCATCGTGTTTATCTCATTAACCAACAGCTTCCGTCCGTCGCGAGACAAAAAGAAATCCACGCGCGACAGACCCGCACCATCGATCGCCTGGAACGCGCGAATGGCCATCCGTTGAATACGGGCCATCACTGCCTTTGAAACCGGCGCCGGTACCACAAAGTCGACGTGGCCTGTTTGCGTGTATTTCTCAGTATAGTCAAGAAAACCTGCCGACTTGTCATGGACCACGTACTCGCCAGGCAGGCTGGCGTTTGGTTCATCGTTACCTAACACCGCGCATTCGATTTCTCTTGCATCAATTGCTTCTTCAACAATAATTTTGCGATCGTATTGCGCGGCCAGATTCACTGCACGCGCGAAAGATGTTTTGTCCGTAGCTTTTGAAACCCCGACTGATGAGCCGAGATTGGCGGGCTTAACGAAGCAGGGCCAGCCTAGTTCACGCGCGACCTTGCGCGTCACAACTTGCTGATCACTTTCCCAATGTTTTCGCAAAAACCAGGTGTAGCGGCAAAGAGGTAAACCAGCTTGAAGAAACAAGGACTTCATCGCAACCTTGTCCATGCCGCAGGCCGACGCCAGGACGCCGCCACCGACATAGGGGACGTTGGCCATCTCAAGCAGGCCCTGAATCGTTCCATCTTCGCCGAATGGACCATGAAGCACCGGGAACACGACGTCGAGTGATTCTGTAGCTCCACTTTTCTTCGCATCAAAAGAGATCAAGCCGCGTTGTGTCGGATCTGGAAGAATAGCCACGTCCTGGCGCGAGGTGTGAGTTACGCGTGAGGAAAGCAACGAACGCGCGCTTTGTGATAAGAGTTTGGTGGCTTCTGCCGGCCCGAGCCACTTCCCTTCCCGTGATATAGCGATCGGTACGACGTCGTATTTCTCTTTGTCGATTGCTTCGATCAGTGAACCGGCCGAACGCGCTGAAACTTCGTGTTCACCTGATTTGCCGCCGAAGACTACCCCAACCCGGAGCTTCTTAGCCAATTGATTATCCAACCTATCTAAAGAATAGTTTTACCCAGCGCTGACAGAATTAGTTCAACGCCGAGTTCGGCTGTTTTGTTATTCACGTCAAGCGCAGTATTGATTTCCACAACTTCAAGCGAACGCATCCCATCCGCGTCCGCTATCTTTTCCATCGCCAAATGTGCTTCGCGATAAGTTAGACCGCCACGTACGAGTGTGCCTGAGCCGGGAGCGTCGCCCGGATCAAGCGCATCAACGTCGAAGGTTACGGCATATCCCCCATTTGCCTGCGACGCAATGCCAATCGCCTCGTCCATACAGGCATTCATGCCACGCTCATCAATCTCCCGCATGGTAATAAAGCGAATTCCCAACTCACTTATCATTTCGCGCTCGCCGCGATCAATGTCACGCGCGCCCACGTGCACGCAAAGTTTGGGATCGAGTTTCGGAGAAAAACCGGCGATGTTTGTGAGCTCCGGCGCACCACGTCCAAACGCCACAGCGAGAGGCATGCCATGAATATTTCCCGAAGGTGTAGTTTCGGGAGTGTTCATATCGGCGTGGGCATCAAACCAGATCAGTCCCGGAGACGTATTCTTTGAACGGCAGTAAGCAGAAAAACCGGCCAGCGAGCCAATCGCGATCGAGTGATCGCCTCCCAGTATGAGTGGTAATTCACTGGCGTTTAAGATGCCCTCAACTTTTTCGGCCAACTCGGCGCACGCCTCGCGAATTTCACCAACGTGCTTTAACTTGTCGGCCGGGTCAGGCGTTGATTGTGACTGTTCGACTTCTAAGTCACCGAGGTCACGGACGACGTAACCAAGCTGTGCGATTCTGCGCTTGAGCCTGGCGACACGCAGCGCGGCTGGCCCGAGCTCCACGCCTGCCATGCTCGCGCCATACGCCAGCGGCACGCCAATAATTCCAACCGCTCGCGCACCGGCCAAGTCTTTCAGACTCTCCTTCTGAACCTTTTCTGCAACGCCCGCGTCAACCATCAATACTAATCACCTTCTTTTCTCCCTCCCCCTTTGGGGGAGGGTCGGGGTGGGTTTTAGCTGCCCCTGCCCTCTCCCCTAACCCCTCTCCCAACGGGAGAGGGG
>JBDUCC010000077.1:0-11467 GCA_040003675.1 bacterium
GGTTATTGTAGGCCCGGTGGGGCGAGAAACCGGAAAGCTCCGGTCTTAATTATCGTCGGAAGCGGCGCTTAAGTTCGCCGGGGGTACTGTAGAGAGCCATGTTGTTTGACTCCGCTCTCGCCTTCTCCCGAGTGTTAGGGAGGCGCGAGTACAGCCTTCCAATATTCTATTTTCAAGTAGGGCTAGTTTAGGCTTCACACGCATTGCTGTCAAGATTCAGCTTGACCGCAGTCGAAGCATACAAAGGTGTAGGACAGGCATTCCTGCCTGTCCACTTCTTCCAAAAATGGACAGACGAAAATGTCTCTCCTACGAAAAACCGGCACTCATCTTTGCGAATAGATTCTATTCGTGAACATAATCTGTTCTGGAATGGAATTCGGTCGAATTGCGGCTTCCATAAATTGTCGAGGTTACCAACTGAATGGAACTAACCATTGCTACCCCCCGGGATTTCAACTTCAAGCGAACCGTCCTCAGTCACGGTTGGTGCGAACTGTTGCCGTTTGAAATGGATCGGGAAAACTGGACACTGCGCCGCGCGCTGGACCTGAAAGATGAGCAGCCCGTAACCATCGCGATTACCGCGAAAGGGCGGCAGTTGCGCGTCGAAACTTCTCGCCGGCTTAGCCAGCGTTCTGCAAACAAGGTGATCGCTGACGTGCGTCACATGCTCCGGCTGGATGACGACATGGCTCAGTTCTATGGGCTGATGGCTAATGAAAGCGAATTCGCCTGGGTCGTCAGCCAGGGGGCCGGCCGCCTGCTTCGTTCGCCGACGGTCTTCGAAGACCTGGTGAAAATGATCTGCACTACAAATTGTTCGTGGGCACTCACAGAAAAAATGGTAACCGGGCTAGTGCAAAATCTCGGACGCGAATCCAAAGACGGCCGGCGCACCTTTCCTACTCCCGAAGCGATGGCGTTGATGCCCCAGAAGTTTTATACAAACGAAGTGCGCGCCGGTTATCGCGCGCCTTATTTCAAGGAATTGGTCGATCGAGTGGCTTCCGGCAAACTTGATGTCGAGCAGTGGCTCCACAGCCCGCTATCTACCGCCGAGCTTATCAAAGAAATGCGTGGCGTTAAGGGCGTTGGACCCTATGCAGCCGAGAATCTTCTCAAACTTCTTGGCCGCTACGACGGGCTCGCGCTGGATTCCTGGACGCGCGCCAAATTCTTTGTAGTGCGAAATAAGGGACGTAAGACGACGGACAAAAAGATCGCGCGTTACTACGCACGTTTCAACGAATGGCGCGGCCTGGTGCTGTGGTGCGATGTCACGCGCGACTGGCTGGAACTTTAAGGTTCAAGTGGGAGCGATTTGTTTTCAGCGACTCCTCGCCGCCTCAAGCTAATTCCCTGATTTTCCTTACAGAGCTTGCAACGCGTCGGCGGCTGGGCATAATCGACGCGCCCCTGCGCCGGCCTGAACGTGCGCAACGGCAAAAGTCGTTGACAACTTCACTGGCCATCGGCGAATCTAAAGCCCCATCGCCTCAGGGCGAATCCGGCACGAATTGGTATTTTGCTTTATGAAGAAAAGTTGTTTCGCCCTGTTAATTTTGATCGTCGTTATTGCCACGCGAACCAGCGCGCAAACTCCCAGGCCAGCGCAAGGCCCGCAAAATTCTGATACTCGGCCGCGTACTGCGGCGCCCGTTGCCACGCCAACGCCGACTAATATTCTGATGCCACGGCCCAATGTGCCGGCTGAGCAGCAAACTGATTCAGGCGCCACTCGGGAGGTGCAACTCGGAAATAAGACTGGAGTTGTGCCTGACGTGGCCGGCCCAGCTGCCATCGCGCGAAAACCCGCACCGGCGCCGGCCGCTTCGTTAGTGATGTCGTCGCCCGTAATACGGACTCGCATTTCTGAAGCCGAGCGTCTACTGAAGTCGAGGCCCCAGCTTACTGCGCTGCCTTCACCGTCGATCGATTTCGTCACTCTGGCGGCGTTGGAGCATCTCAGCGGCCGCCTGCATTTAATCACACTTTCGAAGGTCACCTTCCTGACCAAAGGCGCTGAAGTATTGATGACAAGTTCGCTTGGCGTTCCTTTGAGTGTGAGGGTTGTGCGGGCCAATGGAGTTAATACCGCGGTTGCGATTTTCGATTCGCAGGGTCGTTCACTAGTGCCGCTGGTGGTCCAATATCCAATTGAAAAGGGCGGCGTGTTTCGCGAGATGGCTTACTACACTTCGGCGCATCCAGCATTGCTGTCGCCAGATCTGTCGCGAGCCGGCCGCGCCTACATTCATCGCATGATGAGTCTGGCGGTGCAGCGACTGCGCGAGAAAGGAAAATTTATCTCGCCGCAAATCGTTGAAGTAGCCGAGAGCCTCTGTTTAGTGGAGCACGTGGATCACGATCGCTTTCGACTTGAAAACCGTTTGGCGCTGTTTGACGAAATCTACGCGCTTTATGCTTTGAACGAGCCGGACACATATCGCTACTCGGTAAGCTTCGCGGGCGCCGGCGGCATGGTTCAGATGATTCCGTGGGCATATAACCTGGAACGGCAGCGACATCCGGGGGTTGGCTTGATACCCGATTTTGTCGTCGGCATGCGTAACCATGCGAACGCGTTGCAGGCAATGCTGCTTTATATGCAGGATACCTGGAACGACCTGGCGGCCAACGAAGATGTGCAATACGCCTTAAGCACAAAGCTCGCTACGCAAACGGAACTGCTCGCCGCCGGCTATAACTCAAACGCGGCGCGCTTACCGCTTTACATTCGGCGTGGCGGCGCGGGTTGGCGCACGCTGATCCCGCGCGAGACGCAGGTCTATTTGCAAATTTATAAGACTCTGGAAGCCATAGTTCCTCAGAAACCACACGCGACCTTGACGGCCCAGACTGGAAAATAAAACTGCCGGCCGGTTAACTGTTTCTAGCTTTCCCTAAATTCTGTAGTGACTGTCTTTAACGCGGCGCCACTGAGCATCGCGATCGCGGCTGGCTACGACTCTGTCTGATTTGTTTTTAGTATGCTCAGTTCATCATCAAGTTTCACTCCGTTGGCAAAGGTGACTATGACAAACCAAGTTAGTAATAAATCGCGTTTCCTCGTGATCTGTGCAGCAGTGCTCTTCGTCGGCTCGGTTGGGCTGGTTGCGTTTGCGCCGGTGGGACAGACCTCAAACCAGCAGCCCGCGCCTCCTGCCGAAAAGACCGTCGAGCAAACAAAAAAGAATATTAAGGTGCTGAATGGCTTGCCTGACTCGCAGCTAATTCCAGTCATGAACTTCATGAGTGCATCACTCGGCGTTCGTTGTAACTATTGTCATGTAAACACGGAAGGAAAATGGGATTTCGTTAGCGACGAGAAACCGGAGAAAAACACGGCCCGCGAAATGATCAAAATGGTTCTAGCCGTTAACAAGGACACCTTCAAGGGCAATACCGAAGTAAGTTGCTACACCTGTCACCGTGGGCGCACTAATCCGGCGAGCGTGTTTGCCCTGCCGCTTCCGGAAGCTGTGCCGCGCCCCGTTGCTGCTGAAGCAAAGCCGGGCGAAGCGAGACCGGTTGTACCAACTGCTGATCAGATCCTCGCTAAATATACCGAAGCCCTGGGCGGTAGCGCCGCGATTGAGAAAGTGAAGACGCGGACGCTTAAAGGCGAATGGCTCACGAGCAATGGATTGACCTGGGGCTATGAAGTCAATCAATCCGGTCCTGATAGAGTTCACGTAGTCGTGACTACGCCGAAGCAAGGAGTGTTTGAACGAGGATTCAACGGCACCGCCGGTTGGGAGAAAACCAGTCGTGGCGTGCGGCCGATCGAAGGACCAGAGCTTTGGAACCTGCGGCGCTATCCAAATCTGTTCAAGGACATCAAACTCAAAGAGCAGTTCTCAAGATTGATGTTTGGCGGCAAGGACAAAATTGGCGACCGGGAGGTTTTTGTTTTACGCGGCATGACCACAGATAACCGGCGCGAGCGACTATATTTCGATGCGCAAACGGGGTTGCTTGTCCGTCGTGTCAGCAACATGCCGACCATGATTGGCATGATTCCTGAGCAGGTCGACTTCGAGGATTATCGAAACGTTGATGGTTTGATGATACCGTTTACGATTCGTATTTCTTCGGGCGATCCCAATATCACTTCAACCCGAAAATTTACCGAGGTCAAATTAAACGCGCCGGTTGATGAAACAAAATTCAATATGCCACCGCCGGCGCCACCAACTCCATAGTAGTAAGTGGCATGACTTCAGTCTGTGCCACTCAGTTTTTCACTCAATGCCTGTCCTACACTGTCGGATAAACCCACCTAAGCGCGGACTATCCTTGCGCTGATCATTCTAGAGCCCGCCGTGGAGATCAAAAAACGTCGGGCTTTTGCTTCCCTTGGCGGTAAAGGAATGCAGGGAACGTCGTTTGCCAACTGGGTCCCGCCTGGGAAATTTCAAGTAAGGAGAATGATTTTGAGTAAGAGAATTTTCGCAATACTAGTTTCAATGACGGTCCTGGCGGGGTCGTTTGGTTTACAAGCTGCGTTTGGTCAAAGCGCCACTTTCGATGCAAAGGCCTCGAAGGCGCGCGCAAAGGTTGAGAATTTGGGTAACAACGCGCGCGTCGAAGTTAAGCTGCGAGACACAACAAAAATTAAGGGCCGTATCAGTGCCATTACACCGGAGTCATTTACGGTTACGGACGCCAAGACTGGCATCACAAATACTGTCTCGTATGCTGAGGTTGATGAAGTGAAAAAAGCCGGAGGCGGTCTATCAACCAAAGGTTGGGTAATCATCGGCGCATCCGCGGTGGGAGCCGTAGTCACCTGGGTCATAGTGAAACCTGTTTTTTGCGACGGCGGCGCGCAGACGCGCGGTATTTGCTAACCTCAAGCGCTCTCACGCAGAACTGAAAACTTTCCGAAAGCTCCACAAGAAAACGGAGGGCCAGAATAGCTGGCCCTCCGTTTCTGTTACCGGTCCGTCTTTATCCGCGTTCTACCTGCGGCTAGATATTCTGCCGATCCGTAAAAAAATACTCTTAATCCAAGGTCTTCCCGAACAATACATTAATCCAATAAAAAGCAACGGTGCCGCTGCCGATGACTGCACAGGTCGCAACCGTGCGCCAGAGAATATCCGTACCCGCGAATTTCCATATTGCCAATAGTGCTGATAGCACTGCCACCAGAATGCAGGCGCTCGTGGTCCAGAAAGAAATGCTCCGGACCATTTCCGGATTCAGAAACCCACGTCTTTTCCGGCGCGGCTGCGAATTCTCCAAACCAACCTCCTTGTCAGTTGTCGCTTTAGATCTGTGATGTTAATGCGAGCAGGATATGCCGCGCAAGAAGCCTGGGCTGCAAAGCGTTGGTCATAACCACTGCGGTCACGCTTTCTCGAGCCCAGCATACTTTTGTACTAACTTCTTTTGACCGTAACCAGGAAACGTAACGGTGAGCTTGAGTGAGTCGCCCGCGCCTTCCCGCCGCAGTACCAGCCCGCGCCCGTATTTCGCATGTTTCACATAAGAACCGGGAACGAATTCCGACGGCGGTGTCGGATGTTGAGCGTTGGCCGGCGGACTTTGAGCTCGCGCAGATTTTTCTCTAACCTTTGCAGCATCGTCACGTTCTCGGCTTGATTGAAAACCGCCACCAGTGTTTCCCAGCTGCGCGGCGCGTTGCTTAAAGAATTCGGCGATGGAATCGACGCTATCGTAAGTCTTTCCGGCGTACTTCTTTTTCTCCTGGCGATACTCACCTCTTTCGTAATCGATGGCCGTTGAGCCGCGCGCAAACGACAACCACGATTTTCCCAGCGACAGATCTTCCATCAACTCCAATGGCATTTCGTTTAGAAACTGCGACGGTTCGGACGCCAGTTCCTCGCCGTAGACGCGGCGCTTCATGGCGTGTGTGACGTACAAAAACTTTTCCGCGCGCGTCATCGCCACATAACAAAGACGTCGCTCTTCTTCCATCTCTGCCGGATCGGTTGCAGAGCGTGAGTGTGGAAACAATCCATCTTCTAGCCCGGCAATAAAGACAACCGGAAACTCCAGTCCTTTGGCTGAGTGCGCCGTCATAAGGGTTACCGGCGCATCCCGTTTGTATTGGTCCTGATCTGAGACCAACGCAGAATGGTCAATGAATTCTCGCAACCCTTCAATACCCGCTTCGTCATAGTCGACGGCGGCGTTGACCAATTCCTGTAAGTTTTCCAAACGCGCTTCCGCCTCGTCTGTCTTCTCGCCCTTGAGTGCGTTCTCGTAGCCGGTGTTGAAAATGGCAGCTTTGACGATGTCGGAAACCGGGGCGTCCGAGGATGCAAACGATTCGATACGTTCGTCGTTGGTAGAACTTTGAACACTGGACGCTGGACTTTCGACGCCCGCCATCTCGCCGAGGCGCAGGATGATTCGACGAAAGCCGCGCAACGCTGAAACTGCACGCATGCTTAAGCCGCCGGGCTTATCAACGATCAGCCCAATGGTTTCCCACAGACTCAAGCCGTAATCGTTGGCACGACGCGCAAGCTCGTCGACTGTCTGTTTCCCAATGCCGCGCGGCGGGCTGTTTATTACTCGCTGCAATGCGATCGAATCGTTGGGGTTCAGGGCGAGTTTCAAATAGGCAATGATGTCACGCACTTCCATCCGCTCGTAAAACGAAAAGCCGCCCACGATGTTGTAGGCCAAACCCGCGCGGCGCATTGCCTCTTCAAAAACGCGTGACTGCGAATTCGTGCGATACAACACGGCCGCGCGCATGTCGTAATCCTCGCGCCGGTGCTCAACAATCTTCGAGGCCACCCAGCGCGCCTCAGCGTCAGCATCGAATGCCTGGTAATAGCGGACCCGCTCGCCTTTTGGATTCGATGTCCAGAGGCTTTTCCCCTTGCGCTCAAGATTGTGTTTCACAACGGCGCCGGCGACATCGAGGATCGTTTGCGTGGAGCGGTAGTTTTGCTCGAGGCGAATCGTTTTTGTGTTATGAAAATGCTTTTCGAAGTTGAGGATGTTGGTGATGTCGGCGCCGCGCCATTTGTAGATCGACTGGTCCTCATCGCCCACCACTGCAATGTTTTGCTGCTTCTCGGTTAACAAACTAATCAACGCAAACTGAAGCGAGTTTGTGTCCTGGTACTCGTCCACCAGAATGTATTTGAACTTGTTGTTGTATTTTTCGCGTACTTCGGGGACGTCGCGCAGCAGCCGCACGGCTTTGATCATCAGGTCGTCGAAATCAAGCGCATTATTCGCGTGCAATCGTTCCTCATACAGCTTGTAAACGCGGGCCATGGCGGCGCGGCGCTCATCCACGTAATCGGCGCGGGCCGCGAATGCGTCCACGTCTTCGCCGCGGTTCTTCGCGGAGCTGATAGCGGACTGCGTAGCGCGCACGCCGAGGTGCTTTTCGTCGTAACCGAGGTCCTTGATGCAGTTTTTGATCAGCCGCTGCGAATCGTCCTGGTCATAAATTGTAAAGGTGCGGGTGTATTTATCGTTTAGTTTTTCGACGTCCTGGCGCAGGATGCGCACGCACAAACTGTGAAACGTCGAAACAAGAGGGGCGCTGGAAAGTTCCTGATCGCGCAGCAGTCGCTGCACGCGCAAACGCATTTCTTCAGCAGCTTTATTAGTGAAAGTAACTGCCAGGATGTTCCACGGCGCGACTTTTTTCTCCGCGATGAGGTACGCAATGCGGTGCGCGATGACACGCGTTTTGCCTGACCCGGCGCCGGCGAGAATCAGCAGCGGTCCTTCAATATGCTGGACGGCAGTCTGTTGTTCCGGATTTAGAGAACTAAGGAAATCCATTAGTTAGTAAGCGGTTAGCAGTAAGCGGTGAGCAGAAAGGCAAAAGCGCATTAGCCTTCTTTAAGGCTCTTTCTTAAGCCATAGGTCAGCGCCAAGCATTCGTCCACTTGTCTTTGAGCTGCATCAAGTTTGTGCTTATCAAGGTAGCCGACGCGATATGCGATTTCAAGCTGAGTGCTGATTTCATTTAATGAGCCGAGCGCAACGCTGAGGAAATTTCGGAATTGCGACACTGAGCGTCCCGCGGCGCCTTCACTGATATTTGATGGCACCGATACTGAAGCTCGGCGAACTTGTGATGTAAGCCCATAAATCTCTTCTCTTGGAAAGCTCCTGGTTAACTCATAGATGTCGACGACCAAATTCATACTTTTCTGCCATGCGAGCAGCCGCTTATGGGGTTTGTCCATGATCCAGACCTTTCTTAGGTTGGTAAAAGATTCCGGAAGCGGCGTCCAGAATCGTTCGGAAGGAGGGTGTGATTCATTTAAGCATTATTTTGACCTTGCGAAAACCTCGAGCCGTTCTTACTGCTCACCGCTTACAGCTCACGGCTCACAGAGTTTGATCGCAAGATCCGGATAGAATCAATGCAACAAACTCGGTAACATCCCCGCCAGTTGGGAATGAAACAGGGTCTGCGAGGTGTTAATATGAGCGCTGTGTTGCATGAGCAAATGACGATGTTGCCGGATACTGGTGCCGCATTCTGGAATGCTGTGCTGTCGAAAGATCGGAGCTTCGACGGCCAGTTTGTCTTTGCCGTTAGTTCCACCGGCATTTACTGCCGGCCTTCTTGTCCGTCACGCCGGCCCAAGCGCGAGAATGTTTCATTTTTCGCGTTGCCGGTGGCGGCGGAAAGTGCAGGATTCCGCGCCTGCCGTCGTTGTCATCCCGCCGACGCGCGGCCGACTGATCCACAAACAGAAATGGTGCAGCAGGTTTGCCGCCTAATCGAAGAGAGCGATGGCGAGTCGGTAACACTTGAAACGTTAAGCGTAAAAGTCGGAGTTAGCTTGTTTCATCTACAGCGAACATTCAAAACCATTATGGGAATGTCGCCCGCAGAGTATGCAGAAACGCGGCGCGTGAATAGTTTCAAGCAAAGTGTTCAGGCCGGCGAGAACATTACCAACGCGCTTTACGACGCGGGCTTTGGATCAAGCAGTCGCTTGTATGAACTTGCGTCTTCCCAACTGGGCATGACGCCGGCCACCTATGGCAAAGGTGGACGTGGCGCCGTGATTCGTTATGCGATTGGCGACAGTCCCCTGGGGCGTTTGCTAGTTGCGGCAACAGACAAGGGGGTTTGTTCGGTCAGGCTGGGTGACTCAGACGAGTTACTCACCTCAGAACTGCGCCAGGAATTCTCAGCGGCGGAAATCGTGTTGGATGAAAGCCGTCTAAGCTCCGCGCTCGAAGCAGTAGTGAGCCATCTCAACGACAAGGCCCCGCGCATCGACTTGCCTCTCGATATTCGCGCCACGGCGTTTCAACGGCAGGTGTGGGAACAACTGCAAAAGATTCCTGCCGGCGAAACGCATTCGTACTCTCGAGTCGCAAAAAGTATCGGTCAGGAGAAAGCCGCACGCGCGGTCGCGCGTGCGTGTGCCACCAATCCAGTGGCGCTTGTCATCCCGTGTCATCGCGTAATCCGTGAAGACAAAAGCCTGGGCGGTTATCGTTGGGGGCTGGACCGCAAAAAGAAACTGTTGGAGCGCGAAGCCCGCACTAAGTAGGACCAACTTTAAAGAAAGAGGTCACGATGAAATTCACCTTGAGTCTGTGCTTGATTGCCCTGTTAGTCCCAATGCTTAGTGCAAGCGTGGCAGCCCAAAGCTATCCCGCGGCGGCACATGGCGTCGCAGAGTTGCGTGCGCGCTTGTCTGAAGTCGAGAACAAGGAAAAGGAGTTGAACGCACGCGCCCGGCAGTTGGATGAGGATCTGAAGCCGGAAAACATCGAGCGTTCGCTGGCTGGCATTGGTTCAACCAAACCTGAGGAGCTACGCGAGCACCGCCGGCGCCAGCTCACAATCGAGAGAGAAGGTGTGCGCGCTCAACTCAACCTGCTGGCGACGAGTCGCGAACGTTTGCAGGCGACGATTCGAACCGCGGAGGGGACGGCTTATCAGCAAAGCGCAGAAGGTGCGACATCGCAGGAGCAAACGATGGCCGCGCGGTCGACGGGTAGTTCGCGTCTGGCAGTGATAATGCTTGCTTGTCTGGCAGCGGTAAGCGGATTAGCTGGTGTGATCTTCCTGGCCCGCCGGTCGTCCCGAAAATCTACTCAACCGTGACTGACTTTGCCAGGTTCCTTGGCTGGTCAACGTCGCAGCCGCGGCGCACCGCGATGTGATAGGCAAGCAGTTGCAGCGGAATGATTGAAAGAATTGGCGACAGCAGATCGCTGACGGGTGGAATATTAATAACGTGATCCGAGACCACCGAAGACATTGTGTCGCCTTCGGTCAGCACGGAAATCACTATACCTTCTCGAGCTTTAACCTCGACAATGTTTGAATGCGTTTTTTCGTAGCGCAGTTCTGACGAACGATTGCCCTCTTCGCGTGTATTTATGAACATCACCGGCAGGCGCTCGTCGATTAAGGCGTTTGGACCATGCTTCATCTCACCGGCCGGATAACCTTCGGCGTGAATGTAGGAAATCTCCTTCAACTTCAAAGCGCCTTCTAACGCGACCGGAAAATTTATGCCGCGACCGAGATAGAGAAAATCCGTTACGCGGAAAAACTCCTTCGACAACTCCTCAATATCATCTGACTCGTTGAGCAAATGTTCCAGCTTGACCGGCAATTCAGCCAGTTGCTGCGCATGATGTTTTGCTTCGTCAGTGGATAGCGTTCCGCGAACATTTCCCAGATAAAGCCCGAGCAAATACAGCGCGACCATCTGGCAGGTAAAGGCTTTGGTTGATGCAACCCCGATTTCCGGACCGGCATGCGTGAGCACGGTGCCGTCGGCTTCGCGCGTAATCATCGAGCCGAAGACGTTGCAGATCGCCAGCACTTTGCTGCCCAGTGTTTTCGCTTCTCGCAGTGCAGCAATGGTGTCCGCCGTTTCACCCGACTGCGAAATGACCAGCAACAAGGTGTTCTCGTCCATCACCGGATCGCGATAACGAAATTCCGAAGCGTAATCAACTTCCACCGGAATGCGGGCGAGCTGTTCGATCATGTACTTGCCCGCCAGTCCTGCGTGCCAGGAAGTGCCGCAGGCCGCAATCTTGATCGAGGTCAACTTTTTGAAGTCGGCCTCGGTAATATTCTTCATCTCGTCGAGAAACACACGGCCGGAGTCCAGAGAGATGCGGCCCTGCACCGTGTCGCGAACCGAGCGCGGCTGCTCGTAAATCTCTTTGAGCATGAAATGCTTGAAGCCGCCTTTTTCTGCCATGATCGGGTCCCAGGTAATACGTTGGATTGCAGGCTGGACGGAATTTCCCTCGAAGTCGGTAACTCGAACAGCGTCCCGGTTGAGGACTGCAATTTCGCCGTCGCCGAGAAAAAAGACGTCGCGTGTGTGTTGCAGAATCGGCGGAATATCAGAAGCAACAAAGAATTCGCCATCACCCAAACCAATGACGACCGGCGGGCCTTGCCGCACGGCGATAATGGTGTCCGGCTCGTCCGCGTTGATAATTGACAGCGCGAAGA
>JBDUCC010000078.1:0-11429 GCA_040003675.1 bacterium
GGCGGCACCGGTTCCGGCAAGACGACGGTAGCGAACCGCATTTTAGAGACGGTGCGCGCCAGCGAAGTCGTCTTCATTCAGCAGGATTCGTACTACCGCAATTTGAAGGACCTGCCACTCGACTACCGGCATGTAGCAAACTTTGATCATCCCGACACGCTCGACAATGATCTGTTAGTTAACCACGTGCGCAAGTTAAGAGCCGGCGAAGCAATCGACCTGCCGATTTACGACTTTCGCACGCACACGCGTTTAAACGAAACGCGCGCGGTCGATCCAAAACCGATTGTGATAGTTGAAGGGATCCTGATTTTTGCCGATCCCCGCTTGTTGGAACAATTGGACATCAAAGTTTTCGTTGATACTCCTGACGACATTCGCTTTATTCGTCGTTTGCGCCGTGACATTGCCGAACGCGGCCGCACAGTTGAATCGGTTATTGAGCAATACATCGGCACGGTTCGGCCAATGCACATGCAATTCGTCGAGCCTTCGAAACGCTACGCTGACGTCATTATTCCGGAAGGTGGTCATAATCTGGTGAGCATTGACTTGATAAGTGGAAAAATTCGCGAGAGGTTGGCAGGCGCGTTGACCTCGGTTGGAGGCAAATCTTGAGCGAGGAGAGTTTGCAGGAACTAATTGAAATAGCGAAGCAGGCAAGACTCCACTCGATTGCACCCTTTTCAAATTTCCTGGTTGGCGCGGCGGTAAGAACCGCCGCGGGCAAAGTCTACACCGGGTGTAACGTGGAAAGCGCGAGTTATGGTCTAACTGTTTGCGGGGAGCGGGTTGCTATCTGGAAGGCGCTGTCAGAAGGCGAACGAGACTTTACTGAACTTGCAATTGTCGCCGACACCGAATCGTTAACGCCGCCGTGCGGCACCTGCCGGCAAATTATTTGGGAGTTCTGCAAGAACGCAAAACTTGTTCTCGCCAACCTGCATGGCGAAACGCAACAATGTTCGATTAAGGAATTGCTGCCACGGGCTTTCGACGCTCGCTTTCTTAGCGGCGCTCATAAAGATTAGTTGTACGGCGACCGCGATTAAGTGTATTCATATGCTAAAGAAAACCATTGTTGTCATCACGCTCGCCGCTGTGGTTCTTGCGTACGCGTTGCCTGCCAGCGCCCAACGAAAGGAACGTCGCATGAAGCAAGTCGATCTTTTGGTGTTGGGCGGGACGCTCGTTTCGATGGATAAAGAGCGTCGTGTAATCCAGGACGCAGGCCTGGCTGTGCAGGGCGGACGCATCGTTGCGATCGGATCGCGTGCGGACATCGCGGGCAACTACAGTGCGCCGCAAACGATTAATGCCGCGGGCCGCCTCATCGTTCCCGGACTTATTAATGGGCACACCCATATCCCGATGACTTTGTTTCGCGGGCTCGCGGACGATCTCGACTTACAGGATTGGTTGACGAAATATATCTTTCCGGCCGAAGCGAAGAACGTCTCAGAAGAATTTGTGCGCGCGGGCACGCGCCTGGGTCTGGCGGAAATGATTCGCGGCGGGACCACTACCTACTGCGACATGTATTACTTCGAAGACGCGATTGCGGATGAAACTGCGAGAGCGGGCGTGCGCGCCGTTTTGGGTGAAACGATTATTGATTTCCCGGTCGCGGATAACAAGACCAACGCTGAAGGAATGGCCTACGTCGAACGGTTTGTAAAAAAGTGGCAGGGCCATGAACTGATAACCCCCGCAATAGCTCCTCATGCACCTTACACAGTTTCGGAAGAGCACCTTAAAGCCGCAAGAGCTTTCTCCGATCGAACGGGCGCGCCGATCGTCACGCACATCTCAGAAACAAAGAGGGAAGTGGACGACAGCATTAAGGCAAAGGGGGCAAGCCCGATTGATTATCTGGAACGAATCGGGTTTCTGAATAACAGAGTAATTGCCGCCCATGTGATTTGGCCGAGTCCCTCAGAGATTGACGTGCTGAAACGGCTCGGAGTTGGCGTGATTCATAATCCTCAGTCGAACATGAAACTCGCGGCCGGGGTTTCGCCAGTTCCCGAAATGCTGGCCAAAGGGTTGATAGTGGGGCTGGGCACCGATGGGGCTGCGTCGAACAACGATCTGAACATGTGGGAAGAGATGGATACGGCAGCGAAACTTCATAAGGTTTTCAGTGGTGACCCGAAAGTGATGTCTGCTGAAGAGGCTTTTGAATTGGCCACTATTCGCGGAGCGCAGGCGTTGCACCTGGAAAGCGAAATTGGCTCGATTGAAAAGGGGAAGCGCGCTGACTTGGTAATTGTTGAACGCGATTCCCTTAACCAGATTCCGCTGTACAACGTTTACTCCGATCTCGTTTATGCGACAAAAGCGAACGACGTCGAAACCGTGATCATTAACGGTCGCATCGTCATGCGCGATCGGCGGCTTTTGACGCTCGATGAGGTGGAGATTAAGGCCAGTGCACAAAAGTATCGCGATCAGGTGGCCAGGAGCCTGGGTACGTTAGGAGCGAAGCCATAGCTTAATTGGTGACCTGCCATCTCGATGCCGGTTTTGCCGCCGAACAAGTCAATAACGCCGGCCGCCAATACTCCTCAAACCGAATCGAATCATGCCGCAGATAAACCTACCGCACCGCAATCTGAACCCAATCCAATTTCGACCAATGCCGCGGACCCCGCGAAGTCTGTTGGTAGGGGCTCCCTAAACTCGATCGCAACCAAGAGAGTATTACCACACTATCCACCCTTCGGGCGAAAAATGGGGATGGCGGGGATGGTGCGCGTTTATGTGATTCTCGATGAGAAGGGCAGGGTTGTGGAAGTGCCGAAAACAGATGGCCCAAGCCTGCTCCGCAGCGCCGCTGAGTCCGCAGCGAGACAATGGCTTTTTGCACCCTCTTTAAGCGACGGCCGCCCCATTCGTGTCTCCGGCTACATCGACTTTACTTCACATTCTGAACCGACCTGCTCGGCAGTGCCACAGCGCATCTGCAACAAGGCAAAGCATTTACCTATTGTTGACTTAAAAGTAAGGATTAGTTAAACTGCCTTCGTTCGTTTGGACAACAGATGAAGATATCGGCACAAGAAGAATATGGATTGCGCTGCCTGTTGCAACTGGCGCGGGCTGACGCACAAAGTGAGTCGCTGACCCTGGCGCAAATTGCGCGCCTGGAAGGAATTTCCGTTGCGAATGCCGGAAAGCTGATGTGGATTTTGAATAAGGCCGGCCTGGTCCAATCGCAACGAGGAACTAAAGGCGGCTATCGCCTGGCGCGCGCTGCCGCAGACATTCATCTAAACGAAGTGATCAGCGTGCTCGACGACGAACGCGTTGAAACTCACTGCAAAAGTTACGCGGGCGTTTTAGCGTCTTGTGTCCATACGGGTGATTGCGGCATCCGGCCGGTCATCGTTGAGTTGCATCAAATTGTGGACAATGCGTTGTCCGATATCACGCTGTCGCAACTCTTAGGTACTGAAGCCAATGTAGACGCAGTCTTACACACGATTCAGAGAAACAAGATGGAGACGAGTCGCGTGCAAGCGTGACGGCTGATTGATACGGCACAATACAAATGAGCACAGCAGAAATATTAAGTCGGCAGGAATACAAATACGGTTTCGTAACCGACATCGAATCCGATGTCATCCCTCGTGGCTTGTCGGAAGATACCATTCGTCTAATCGTCGAGAAGAAGAATGAACCTGACTGGATGTTGGAGTTTCGTCTGAAGGCTTACCGGCATTGGTTGACAATGACCGAGCCGAAGCACTGGCCGAACATTTCTTATCCGGAAATTAACTATCAGGACGTTATCTATTACAGCGCGCCAAAGCAGAAGGCTATGAAAGCCAGCTTGGATGAAGTAGATCCCGAGTTGTTGCGCACCTTTGAAAAGTTGGGCATTCCCCTAACCGAACAGAAGCAACTTGCAAATGTAGCCGTGGATGCGGTGTTTGATTCAGTTTCGGTAGCGACAACCTACAAAGAAAAGCTGAAGAAACATGGCGTAATTTTCTGCTCATTTACGGAAGCGATTCGTGAGTATCCCGATCTCGTTAAGAAGTATCTCGGTTCAGTAGTGCCAACGAACGATAATTTCTTTGCAGCACTCAACAGCGCAGTCTTTTCGGACGGCTCTTTCTGTTTTATTCCCAAGGGTGTGCGCTGTCCGATGGAACTCTCCACTTACTTCCGGATCAATAATTCCGAGTCGGGCCAGTTTGAAAGAACGCTGATAATTGCCGAGGAGGGTTCGCACGTTTCCTACCTCGAAGGCTGCACCGCTCCGAAGTTTGATAAGAACCAGCTGCATGCGGCGGTGGTAGAACTGGTGGCGCTGGACGATGCGCAAATCAAATATTCGACTGTGCAAAATTGGTATGCAGGCGACGAAGAAGGCGTTGGTGGTATCTATAACTTCGTAACCAAACGCGGTAAGTGTGCCGGCCGCAATTCGAAAATCTCCTGGACGCAGGTCGAGACGGGCTCAGCGATAACCTGGAAGTACCCTTCCTGCATTCTCCTGGGCGATAATTCTATTGGCGAGTTTTATTCGGTCGCTTTAACCAATCACGCGCAGCAGGCTGACACCGGCACCAAGATGATTCACCTTGGTAAGAACACTCGTTCGACGATCATCTCCAAGGGAATTGCCGCCGGGAAGTCGAACAACAGCTATCGCGGCCTGGTTAAAGTAATGCCGAAAGCGGAAGGCGCGCGCAATTACACGCAATGTGACTCGATGCTAATTGGATCAAATTGTGGCGCCAATACGTTTCCGTACATTGAGGTAATGAACAACAGCTCAAGTGTTGAGCATGAAGCTTCAACCTCGAAGATTAGCGAAGAACAATTGTTTTATCTCCAGCAGCGCGGCATCTCTCAGGAAGACGCCGTCTCGTTGATCATTAATGGTTTCTGCAAAGATGTCTTTTTGCAGTTGCCGATGGAATTTGCTGTCGAAGCTCAACGGTTGCTTGGTTTGAAGCTTGAGGGCAGCGTTGGATAATTTGCAGTGACAGGTGACGAGTAACAAGTGACAAGCGCTCTGAAGCCTTAATTTGTCACTTGTCATAGTTCACCTGTCACTTTTGTTTGAGGAGTAAATCATTCGTGTTAGAAATAAAAAATTTGCATGCGGGCATCGATGGTAATGAAATCCTGAAGGGGATTAACCTTACCGTTAACAAAGGTGAGATTCACGCCATTATGGGACCGAACGGTTCTGGAAAGTCGACCTTGGCGAAGGTGCTGGCGGGACATCCCGCCTATCAAGTTACCAAGGGCGAGGTGCTTTACGAAGGCAAGAACTTGCTCGAGTTGTCTCCCGATGAGCGCGCGCGCGAAGGCATCTTCATGGCGTTTCAGTATCCAATCGAAGTTCCCGGCGTTTCCAACGCGCAGTTTTTGCGACTGGCGTATAACGAGAAGCGAAAGCACCTGGGCGAAGAGGAACTCGATCCCCTCGAGTTTAAGGATCTGTTGAAAGAGCGTGCGAAGGTTGTAGAGATGGATGCGAGTCTTATGACGCGGTCAGTCAATGAAGGATTCTCGGGCGGCGAAAAGAAGCGAAACGAGATTCTGCAAATGGCCGTGCTCGAACCACAGCTGGCGGTGCTGGATGAAACTGATTCTGGCCTCGATATTGATGCATTAAGAATCGTGGCTGGCGGAGTTAATCAATTGCACACGCCGAACAACGCGGTGATTCTGGTGACGCACTATCAGCGGCTGCTTGATTACATTGTGCCTCAATTCGTTCACGTTCTGGCTGATGGCCGCATCGCCAAAGAGGGCGGCAAAGAGTTGGCGCTTGAACTCGAACAGAAGGGTTACGACTGGCTGAAATCCGCACCCGAAAGCAACGGAGCAAGGGCAGGTGCGAACTAGAAAAATGGTTACTGAACTACAAAAAGAGAATTCGTATCAGCAGGCCTTCCGGGAGCTGCAAAAAAGCGGAGTTGCTGAGAGCTCATTGCGGCTAAGCCAGCTGCGCGAAGGCGCCATAGAGCGGTTTTTGGAGTTAGGTTTTCCCTCCGTCAAGGAAGAGGAATGGAAATACACAAACGTCGCAGCAATCGCCCGGGCTGAGTTCCAACCGGCAGTCTCGTCCGACCATACCCCAAGGTCAGAAGCAGAACTTGAACTCATAAGATCTGTTCCGGAGACGAGTTCGAGTCAATTGGTGTTCGTCGATGGCGGCTTGCGAAAAGATCTATCGACGTTGACAGCGCTTCCGCAACAAGTCGTCGCTATCGACTTGGGCCAGGCGATGGCCGACGAACGCTACAGCGATATTGTGCGCACCCATCTGGCGCGTCAGGCTGACTACGTTGTTAACGGATTCACTGCACTAAACACAGCGTTCATAAACCACGGCGCGTTTGTTTACATTCCTAAAGGCGTAGTCGTTGAGGTGGCCATACACCTTCTGTTCATTGCTAGTAGCGAGCGCACAGCAAATTTTCCGCGTGTGCTGATCGTTGCCGGCGAGAATAGCAAGGCTACCATTATTGAAAACTACGTGAGTGCTGCTACCGAAGAGTACCTAACGAACGGCGTGGTAGAGGTTGTACTTCAAGAAGGCGCGCGGCTGGAGCACTACAAAGTGCAACGCGAGAGTGTCGAGGCTTTTCACGTCGCCACAACGGCAGTTGGTTTGGGACGAAACGCGAGCTACGACACAACAACAATAACTTTCGGCGCTCAGCTTTCCCGTCACGACATTGTGGTGACGATGGATCACGAAGGTGCTGAGTGTTGGGTTGACGGGCTCTATCTGGTTACGGGCAGTCAGCACGCCGACACGCATTCCGTCATCGATCACCGCCAGGCGCAATGCACCAGCCATCAGCTTTACAAGGGCATTCTTGACGGCAAATCGCGGGCGGTTTTTAACGGCAAGGTTTTCGTGCGGCACAACGCGCAGAAAACCGATGCTATGCAGACAAACAAGAATTTATTGTTGTCGAATGAAGCGCGAGTCGACACGAAACCGCAGTTGGAAATCCTGGCGGACGACGTTAAGTGCGCGCATGGTGCGGCAGTAGGACAAATTGACGAGGACGAATTGTTTTACCTTGAAACTCGGGGCATTCATCCTGATCTTGGACGAAATCTATTGACCTACGGGTTCGCCGAGGAAGTAATTGCCAAGATCAAGATTGATTCGATCCGTCACGAACTCGACGAAGCAGTCCTGCACCGGCTGAACGCAAAGCTAGAAGTTTGAACCGATGAGTAGCACCGAATCATTAGCAGTTTCTCCGGGGGCGCCTTCAATGGCGCCCGCGTCGCGCTTCGACGTCCAGCGAATTCGCGAGGATTTTCCAGTGCTGCGCCAGACCGTCAACGGCAAGCCCCTCGTCTATCTCGACAACGCCGCCTCGTCGCAGGTACCGCAGGTCGTTATCGATCGCGGCAGTATTTATCTGGAGGACGAACATTCCAACATTCATCGCGGCGTGCACTATTTGAGCCAGAAGGCTACCACTGCCTATGAAGGCGCTCGCGAGAAGGTGAAGCGGTTCATCAATGCGCGCGAGTCGAGGGAGTGCATTTTTGTAAGGGGCGCCACCGAGGGCATAAATCTGGTCATGCACGGATATGGGCGCAAGTTCATTGGCCCCGGCGACGAGATCATCATTTCGGCGATGGAGCATCACGCGAACATTGTTCCTTGGCAAATGCTCTGTGAGGAAAAAGGTGCTCACCTGCGCGTCATTCCCATGAATGACGCTGGTGAATTATTGCTCGACGATTACGACGCGCTGCTAAACGAGCGGACCAAGTTTGTAGCAATAACGCACGTCTCTAACGCGCTGGGCACCGTCAACCCCATCAAAGAAATGATCGAGCAGGCACACAAATACGGCGTCCCGGTTTTGATCGATGGAGCACAAAGCGCGCCGCACATGTTGGTCGATGTGCAGGACTTGGATTGCGACTTTTACGCCTTCTCGGGTCACAAGATGTTTGCGCCCACTGGCAGTGGCGTCGTTTACGGCAAGGCAGCGTCGCTGGAAAAAATGAATCCGTTTCAGGGCGGCGGCGACATGATCAAGAGTGTGACTTTCGAGAAAACTATCTACGGGGATTTGCAGAATAAGTTTGAAGCAGGTACGCCGGCAATCGCTTCGCAGATCGGACTGGGCGCCGCAATTGACTATCTGAATACGATTGATCGCAAGCAGGCGGCAGCTCACGAACATGAACTGCTGCGTTATGCCACTGAAAAACTAAGCGCGATCGAAGGCGTGCGCATCATCGGCACGGCGCGCGAGAAGCTTAGCGTCTTGTCCTTCGTTATCGATGACATTCACCCGCACGATATCGGCACCATCCTGGATCAGGAAGGGATTGCCGTGCGCGCGGGACACCATTGCGCGCAGCCGGTGATGCAGCGCTTCAAAGTGCCGGCGACGGCGCGCGCCTCGTTCGCTTTCTATAACACTAAGGAAGAAGTCGACGTGTTGGCGCTAACGATTGAGAAAGTGGTCGAAATATTCTCGTAAATCGTGAATCGTAAATCGTAAATAAAAAAAGGCTATTGGCTCTCTCTCGGACGCCGATTCATAGATTCAACGAACGACTAACGAAGAACTATTTACGATTTACGATTTACGATTCACGGCACCTTATATGTCTGAATTAAGCGAGCTATATCAACAGGTAATTCTTGACCACAACAAGAAGCCCCGGAATTTTCGTAAGCTTGAGGGCGCGAACCATTCGGCAGAAGGATTCAACCCGCTCTGCGGCGACCATCTGACGGTTTACCTGAATCTCGAAGGCGACGCCGTCAAAGAAATAAGTTTTGAGGGTTCAGGCTGCGCGATTTCCAAGGCCGCCGCCAGCATGATGACGCAGGCAGTGAAAGGAAAAAGCAAACAAGACGCCGAGCAGCTTTTCAGTTCCTTTCATGAGATGGTTACCAGCGATTCGGAAGAAGAAAACGTCGCCGAGCGTTTAGGAAACCTGAAGGTCTTTTCTGGCGTGCGCGAGTTTCCGGTGCGAGTGAAGTGTGCAACGTTGCCCTGGCATACAATGTACGCGGCGTTGAATAACGAAGCGCTCGTATCCACGGAATAAGTTCTGAAAACATCGTAGCTCACAAAACGGTCCCTTGGCGGCCGTTTTTTATTACCGTCCGTTTGGCAGGCTAATCCGGTTTTTGTAAAGCAAACTGTTAGTTTGCGTTGGTTGAATGGCATCCAACGCTCCCAGCAAACTAACAGTTTGCTTTACAAAATTCGGTCACTAGCTTCCGTTTTGCTACTGCGAAAAAAGTCAGCGTCCATGCAATAATCTTTTTGCTTCAGCAAATCTGTTAAGGCGTCAAAAAGTGTTCATAACTTCCGTCGAGTTGCGCGAGATTCGCCTCCCGTTAGTGCACCCGTTCGAAACGAGCTTTGGTCGCACGACCGAGCGGCGCATCATCCTTGTTCGCATAGTTGATCGAGATGGCGCGGAAGGTTGGGGAGAGTGCACGGCGGGCGAGGGCCCGTTCTATTGCGAAGAATGGACCGAAAGTGCCTGGGCGACGACTAAGACTTTCCTCGCGCCGGTTGTTGTCGGCAAAGAGATTGAAAACGCCGCGGGTGTTTGGCAGCTAATGCAAGCCGTGCGTGGGAATCGCATGGCCAAGGCCGCAATTGAAACTGCATGCTGGGATCTTGAATCCCGACAGCTCGGACTGCCCTTGTGGAAACATCTGGGCGGCGAAAGAGCAGAAATTCCGTGCGGCGTTTCCATCGGTATTCAGGACACCGTTGAAGATTTGTTGGGAAAGATCGAACTGGAATTGGCCGCGGGTTACCAACGAATAAAGATTAAGATTAAGCCAGGTTGGGATGCGGATGTTATCAGCCGGGTCCGCAAGCGGTTTCCTGAGATTCGGCTGATGGCCGACGCGAATTCGGCATACACGCTGGCAGATGTAGAACTGTTTCGCGAATTGGACCAGTTTGGGCTGATGATGATCGAACAACCGTTGGCCCATGATGATATTTTCGACCATGCCACGTTGCAGCGGCAGATCAAGACTGCTGTCTGTCTCGATGAATCAATTCGTTCGCGCGCCGCTGCAGCAAACGCCATCGCTATCAGTGCTGGTCGCGTCATCAACTTGAAGCTGGGGCGGGTCGGCGGACATGCGCAGGCGAAAGAAGTTGAGCAGGTTTGCCGCGAGAGTAATATTCCCGTGTGGTGTGGCGGCATGCTTGAATCCGGCATCGGCCGCGCACACAACATTGCAATGGCCACGCTTGCGGGATTTACTTTGCCCGGCGACGTTTCAGCTAGTTCGCGCTATTGGAAAGAAGATATTATCGATCCGCCGGTGACGGTGAAAGCGAATGGAACAATTAGCGCGCCTGACAGACCAGGGATTGGATTTGAAGTAAATCTTCCAGGAATTGAACAACAGACTCTGAGAAAAGAAATCATTTCCGCGCTCTAGACATGGGACTTTCAAATTCACAGCTTCAGTTACTGGACGAATACTTTTTTAGCCGGCAGGACGAGATTGTTAGGTCGATACGAGCGCTGGTAGAAACAGAATCTCCTTCAGGCGACGAGGCAGGCAGCACGGCTGTTGTTTCCTTGCTAGCGAACACAGCAGCAACGATTGCCGGCGTGAAGGTCGAGGTTGTGCCGGTTCACAATTATGGGCAGCACCTACGGCTTAATGCTTTTGCAGACGCGCCAGAGTCCGCGCCGAATCTATTGTTAGGACATACCGACACGGTGCACGCGCGCGGCTCAATAATCGAACGTCCGTGGCGCGTTGAAGGAAACAAGGCCTATGGGCCAGGTGTGTTTGATATGAAAGCGAATTGCGTCCTCGCTTTGGAAGTCATCCGCGCGCTGCCGCATCTCGGAATTCAGCCAAAGCGTCCGGTGGTCCTGCTGTTAACCTGTGACGAGGAAACAGGTAGCGCAAGTGGGCGCCCGCTCGTTGAAGCGGAGGCAAAGAATGCGAGCGGCGTTCTGGTGCTTGAACCGTCGGGCAGCGGCGGTCGCGCGAAGACTGGTCGCAAGGGAACTGGAATTTATTCGCTCGAGGTTAAGGGTCGTGCTGCGCATGCGGGGTTGGAGCCCGAGAAGGGCGCCAGCGCGGTGTTGGAATTAGCACGACAAACAGAACGGCTGCATGCATTCAACGGAAAGGCGGGCGGCATCAGCGTGAATGTTGGTGTTTTTAAGGGCGGCACCTTGTCGAATGTTGTGGCGGCCGAAGCGCGAGCGGAAATTGATGTGCGCTTCACAACTGCAGCCGAGGCAGAGTTGATTGAGAATGAAATCTTCAAGCTGCGACCGTTTGATGATCGCGTGCAACTCGCGTTGACCGGCGGTATCAATCGCCCCCCGCTGGAGCGTACGGACAAGGTTCTTGAGTTATATGAACGAGCAAAAGTGATTGCGGGCACATTGCATTTTGATTTGGG
>JBDUCC010000079.1:0-11428 GCA_040003675.1 bacterium
TCGTCAAATTCCTGGAGCATCACCTTGATGATCTCGCTCTTTTTCGTCGGCACCAACTTGCCAATGTAATCAGCTTGTATCGGCAACTCGCGATGCTCCTTGCCCCGATCAATCAGCACGGCGAGTTGCACGCGCCGCGGACGGCCGTAATCAATTAACTGGTCGAGGGCTGCGCGAATGGTGCGGCCCGTATAAAGCACATCGTCGATTAAGACGATGTTGCGACTTTCGATATCGCCTGGAAGCTCGGTGCGATTGACTATCGGCTTCGCGCCCACCGTCGAAAGGTCATCGCGATAAAGTGTGATATCAAGGACGCCCACCGGCGGCCGGTCGCCTTCCAAATCCGCAATCTTGTCGGCCATGCGCTCGGCTAACGGCACACCGCGACGCCTGATGCCTACCAGATAAAGATCGCCGGCGCCATGATTTTCTTCAACAATTTCGGAAGCAAGTCTGGCAAGCGCGCGATTGATTCGCGGACTATCCATGATGCGCGCCTTTTCCAGGAAATCCATTGCGCCGGATACTAACAAGAACGAGTAAACAGTGACAAGTGACAGGTGACAAGTGTCCTCTTCCTCGCTGTGTGGGGGACGGATAACGCCGAGTGGAGGCATCGGCTACAACCAGTTACAATGGGCTTGCTCGTCACTTGTCATTTGTCACTTGTCACTTGTCACTGCCGCTAATGATCTATCGCTCATTGCTGCGACCGATACTGTTTCGCCTGCCGGCCGAGACGGCGCACGAAGTGGCACTCACCTCCCTTTCTTTTAGTTCTAAACTTACCAGGCAGCTCGCAGGTGATCGTTATCGACGCAGCCCTTTCGGCAAGCTGCGCAGGTTTGGCTTGACGTTCGATAACCCCGTTGGACTTGCCGCCGGATTCGATAAGGATGGAGTGGCACTTTTAAGTCTCGCTGCTCTTGGCTTCGGTTTCATTGAGGCGGGAACGGTTACTTACCATCCGCAGCCGGGCAACAAACGCCCGCGGTTATTCCGCCTGCCGCTGGACAAGGCGTTCATTAACCGCGCCGGCTTCAACAACAAAGGCGCGGCTGACTTCGTCAAAAGAGTTGCAGCAAACAAACCCGACTGCGTTCTTGGTGTGAGCATCGGAAAGAGTAAGGTGGTTGATTTCGAGAACGCGGTTGCTGATTACTTGAAGAGCTTTGAACTTGTCTATCCTATTGCCGACTACGTCGCAGTGAATGTGAGTTCGCCAAACACCGCTCGGCTTCGTGAACTGCAGCAGAGCGAACAGCTGGATGGTTTACTGCAGGCGTTACAAACGCTTAATGACAAGCTCGCAAACAAAACCGGACGGTCCACGTTGTTGCCCTTATTAGTTAAGCTTTCTCCCGACCTGGAACGGGATGAATTGCAGGCGGTGGTTAAAGTTGTGGAACGGCACAAAGTGGCAGGCTTGATAGCTACTAACACCACCACGAAGCGCGCCGGGTTGAGAACAAACGCGAGCAAAGTAAACGCGCTTGGTGAGGGCGGACTGAGCGGTGCTCCGTTGCGGCCTCAAGCCGCCAAAGTAATAGCGACGCTTTTTAAACTAACCCGTGGTACGCTGCCTATCATTGGCGTTGGTGGGATTTTCGATGCAAGCGATGCGTGGGAGATGATTGCAGCGGGCGCCGGCCTGATTCAAGTGTACACTGGTTTTATTTATGAAGGCCCAGCGATCGCTAAAAATATTAATGAAGGATTGCGTCGGATTGTTTCGCGCGAAGGTTTCGTTTCATTAGACGAGGCCGTAGGATCTCGCGCCGCTGATTATGCGGACTAAAGGCTAGCGAGTAGGTTTCAATGAATGCTGAGCACAACAAATTAATCATCGCGCTCGATGTCGAAACTGGGGACCACGCTCGACGCCTGGTCGCTTCGCTGCGAGGTATTGCAGGCATGTTTAAGATCGGGTCTCAGCTTTTTACAGCTGCCGGCCCCGAACTAGTGCGCGAGATCATCCGTAGCGGCGAAAAGGTCTTTCTCGATCTCAAATTTCATGACATTCCAAATACGGTAGCCGCAGCCGGAGTCGAAGCTACGCGCCTGGGCGTTTCTATGTTCAACGTTCACGCTGCCGGCGGCAGCACTATGATGCATCGCACTGCGACGGCGGTGACCGAATGTGCCGAACGTGAGGGACTCGTGCGTCCCGTTGTTCTCGGGGTGACAGTACTGACCAGCAGCGATGACGCGGTCCTCGGCGAGATTGGGTTGCGTGAGAATCCGGCTGAGATGGTCCGCCAGCTGGCACAACTCGCGGCGCAGAGTGGGTTGGACGGAGTAGTCGCCTCAGCCCGCGAAGTGTCGCTGGTTCGCGGCGCAGTAACAAAACCCGGCTTCATTGTCGTGACTCCGGGTGTGAGGCCGGCCGGTTCTGGGAATGATGATCAAGCGAGAGTCATGTCGCCGCGCGATGCAGTCGCCGCGGGCGCCGATTACCTGGTCGTTGGTCGCCCAATCATCGCCGCGCCGGATCCCGCGCGCGCAGCACAGCAGATTTTTGAAGAGATGCAGAACAGTGCCACGGCCACGAGAGTTTGAACACCAGGGAACTGCGGTGCTCTTGGCGCGTTTAACCCCTCAGAAGGTCGCGGCATTTGCTCTCGCCGCGTTTTGAATTATGATTCAGGGAGTGAACCAAAGGTTGAAACCGCTTGTTGTTTTTAGTTCGTTTGTTCTTGTGGCCGCGCTAGCGCTTTCGCCATGCAGCCAAGTCGCAAACGGCCAGGGATCTCAGCCTTTCTCGCCCGCTGCTTATCGCGTCGGTGAACGCCTGACCTATAACGTTTCCTTTTCAAACTTCGTTAGCGCGGCCCACATTGAACTTTTGGTCGCCGCCCGGGGAAACTTTTTTGGCCGCGACGCAATTCAATTAAGAGGACACGTCGAAACTACGGGGATGGTCAACGCCGCGCTCTTCGCGGTAAACAACGACTACATCACCTATATCGATCCTGTGAGCGGCATGCCCTTCCGCGGCCAGGAGATTGTGCGTGCTGCTTCGCGAACATCCGACACATCAGCCGACTTTAATCAACCTGCCGGTGTGGCCGCGCTGCCGCCGACACGAACGGGTGAGTTTTCCGGCACTTACGATTTTCTATCGGCGATTTATCGCATCAGGGCGTTGCCGTTGAGCCCAGGCTCGACCTACCTCCTCACCGTTCGCAATGGAAGCGACTCTTACGACGCGGAGCTACGCGTGATGGAAAACGAAGCAGTCAAAACTAACGTTGGTTCTTTCAACACCGTCGTTTGCCGCTTGCGCGTCAAGAACAATTCACAACTTAACGGATACGGCGTTAAGCTTTATTTCAGTGACGATCAAAGACACGTACCTGTACTGATAACTGCGCACCATTCAGCCGGAGACATTCGCTTTGAATTAGCGGCATCAGAATTTGTAGCGATCCCACCAGTGCCTGCGGTCCCTGGCCCAACGCCGATAGCCATCACACCAATTACTCAACCGCCAGGTGTCATTGCCGCGCCACGGGCAGGAAACAATACGCCGCCTGCCGATGATGGTGCGTCGGTGGAGAGTGACGCTTCGCTGGCGGGCCTGCCATTCAAAGTTGGCGAACAGTTGAATTATCAAGTCTATTTACCTAACGTGGCCGCGCCCGCAGCCACCGCCAACTTTCAAGTGCGGGCTCACTCAAAATATTTTGATCACGACGGGTTATTGTTCACAGTTAATGCCCAAACGAGTAATGCGATTCAAGCGTTGTTCTTTGCGAGTGATGTCGTCACTTCTTATGTCGATCCCAAAACGCTGCTTCCCTTTCATACAGAGTTTAGTCTGAACGAAGGGCGGCGCCACTTCACCAGCAAACTTGCAATCAACCAGGATTATGGGGCGGCGGTTTCCGAGAAGGGTAATCGAATCGAGATTCCGGTGGGAACGCACGACTACCTGTCGTTCTTTTATGCATTGCGAACTTTTAACCTAACGCCACCGCGACGCAGCGCGATTTCAATGCTGGTGGAAAACAAACCGAAGACGATCTTCATCACCGCGCTCCGTAAAGAGAATGTACAGTTGGGCTCGCAGACAATTCCGGCAATCCAGATTTCACTAAGCACCGACGATGCGGAAGGCGACAAGTACCAGCTGCGCGCCTGGATCAGTGACGACTCGCGCCGGCTGCCCTTGCGTCTGACCGCGGTTACCCAATTGGGTCCGATCCACGCCGATCTCGCCATCATTCCCGTCACCAGGCAGTAAAACAATAAGAATTTACTCACCCCCGCCCAGCTTGGGGATCATGAAATTGAAAACTGTTTTCAATTAGCCTATACTGCCCTTGGCTGGATTCCCCCGCGTGGTCGGTGCCCGCTAGAAATTCTTGGGAAAGTTAAACTCATAATGCTTAATTCTTTCATCATCGTTTTGCGCGAAGGCTTTGAATCATTTCTATTGGTCGCGGTGATCCTCTCATACCTAAAAAAATCGGGTGCAAAAGGGCTCAGCTCGGCGGTGTATATAGCCATTGCTGCTGGTCTCTCTGCCAGTGCAGGACTGGGTTACGTGCTCTCTGCCGGTGTCGATGAATCTCGACTGGAGCGCCTGTTCGGCACGCGTGCGGGCGCTTACGTCGGGCAGTTTCTGGGAAACGAAGCGCTGCGGGAAGGCGTTCTCGGCCTGGTTGCGATCCTCATGGTGGGCACACTTGTAATTCACATGTGGCGTACCGGACCAAAGTTGCGCGAGCGCATGCATCACCGGTTGGGTGAGATGTCGTCGCGCACTTCGCGCCTGGCCGCTTTCGCGGGTGTGTTTATTTTCACTTTCCTGATGATCACGCGTGAAGGGATGGAAACTGCATTGATGTTAATGCAGGTTCGCGAACAACTATTGACGGGCGCGTTACTGGGTCTTGGTGCCGCTGGTCTGTTTGCGTGGGGCTGGACGCGGTTTGCTCATCTTATTAACGTCCGCAGGTTTTTTCAGGTCACCGGAATCTTCCTATTGCTCTTCATGGTCCAGGTGGGTATTTATTCTTTTCATGAGTTTTCCGAAGCCGGCCTGTTGCCAAACAGCGAAATACTGCACGCGGCCACAGAAAAGTTTTCACCTGATGGGATCTACGGCAAATGGTTTTCGCTGCTAATGATTTCTTTCTGTGCGCTTTGGCTGCTGGGTGGCTGGCTGATTGACCGGCTGCGTCACTCGCGGCATAACACCACCATGCGGCTTACGCAGGCCTGAATCATTTGGACAACTGAAACTGTTTGGCCAACTCGCGCTTGAGGAGTTTTCCGGTTGGGCCCTTAGGAATGCTGTCCACTATCCGAATCGTCTTTGGACTTTTGTAGTCTGCCAGGTGCTCGCGACAGAAGGTGATGATTTCTTCCTCAGTCGCTTCCCTTCCCTCTTTCAATACAATGAACGCTGCAACTTCTTCGCCGTAAAGGTTGTCCGGCACTCCAATCGTTGCCGCGGCCGCGACTGCCGGGTGTTGGTATAGCACCTCGTCGATCTCGCGCGGGTATATGTTCTCCCCGCCGCGAATGATCATGTCACTTTTGCGATCGACGATGTAGAAAAAACCGTCGGGGTCCCGATAACCGATGTCACCGGTATGAAACCAGCCATTGCGAAACGCTAGCACCGTCGCTTCCTCGTTCCGATAATAACCCTTCAGGATATTTTCACCGCGCATGACGATCTCTCCGAGTTCGCCATCGCTCACTTCGTTATCATCCTCGTCAACTACGCGCATTTCATTTCCAATTGGGACGCCACAGGAGCCCGCCCGACGCCGCTTGTCTGGCGGGTTAAAAGTTGAGCGGCAGGTTGATTCAGAAAGTCCGTAACCCTCGATAACCAGGCAGTTGAATGTTGCCTCGAAATGCTGCATCACTTCCGCCGGCACAGGCGCTGAGCCGCACATTGCAAAGCGAAGCTGATCCGTTTTGAGCCCCGCCGGCACGCCTTCCGGGTAAGTGCTGAGCAGCATCGACAACATGGTTGCGACCGAACCGAATGAAGTAATTTCATAGTCGGAAATGATTTGCCAGAAGCGGTTTGCAGAAAACTTGGGACTGACTACGGTTGAGCCACCTGCATAGAGCGCCGACATCGTTGTCACTGAAACCGCATTCATGTGAAAAAGTGGCATGATAGTTAACAGCCGTTCGTTTGTTGTAAATTGCAGCCATTCGCTGATCTGTCGAGCGTTCGCGATCAGATTGCGGTGCGTAAGCAAGCACCCCTTCGGTTTTCCGGTCGTTCCCGAGGTGTAGATGATGATGGCTACATCATCAAGATTGTTGTCAGACAAACTCGGCTTTGGCGCGCTCGGGTTCACAAACTCGCGCGTCGCCTTCGCTTCGTCGTCAAATACAACTACTGATTTCACGTGTGGTAGGTTTCTGCGAATGTTATCCAGGCGCGGCTGGAACTCTGAATGGATCAGAATGGTTTTCGCTTCCGAATTATTCAGAACAAACGAGATCTCTTCTTCTTTCAAAAGCGAATTCACGGGACCGGCCAGCGCGCCAAGTTGCCAGCAGGCGAAGTATGCAACGATGTACTCGACGCTGTTGGGCATTAACAAACTAACGACTTCTCGTTTGCGGACACCATGCGACTGCAGCAGGCTGGCAGCGCGATTCACCGCCAGCTCAAACTGCGCGTAGGTAAACCGCCGGCCGTCGCTTTCTGAAAAGAGAAAATCCTTTTGCGGCGCTGCGGCAACGCGCTGTCTCAATAGCTGGCTTAGGTTTTGCGGCGCGCTCTGCGATTCACTCACGTTGGCGTCCTGGGTGGTGGCTGTCATGTTCGATGGCCTATGTTATATTACGGTTTTGTCAGAGTCATCCGCATAATTCGTCCGGTAAAGTTTCAGTTTGTCGTTTTACTTCTAACTACCAATGTGGTCGGACGGCAAACCAGAGTTTGTCGACAAGAATACAAAATGGATAATTATCGCAACTTCATCAACGGCAAGTGGGTTGAATCAACTTCATCCCGCACTGTTTCAAATGTTAATCCCGCTAACACCGATGACATCATCGGCACAGTGAAACAAGCTACGCGCCAAGAAGCGCGCGCGGCGGTTGAAGCCGCAGCTGCAGCATTTACCGGGTGGCGCAGCACGCCCGCGCCGGCTCGGGGCCGCATTGTTGCGCTCGCGGCGCGCCTGCTTGAAGAAAACAAAGAAGAATTGGCCCGGATCCTGACACGGGAAGAAGGTAAGACAGTCGCCGAATCACGGGGCGAATTGCAGCGTTCGATCAATGTTGCCGAGTTTTGCGCCGGTGAATCGCGGCGTATGAACGGTGAAACTATTCAGTCGGAGCTGCCGGCAAATTTTGCCTACACCATCAAACAACCCTTGGGTGTAGTTGCGTGCGTGACGCCGTGGAATTTTCCCGTGGCTATTCCCGTCTGGAAAATTGCACCGGCGCTGGTTGCCGGAAACGCAGTGGTCTTCAAACCAGCAACCTTGACGCCGGCGACGGCGGTGCGAATTGTCGAAATTTTTGCGGAAGCTGGAATACCGCCCGGAGTTTTGAATCTGGTTCTGGGCTCGGGATCGGAAGCCGGCGATGAAATCATCAACCACCCGGCAGTGAAGGCAGTTTCCTTCACCGGCTCCAATCAGGTTGGTATTCGTATGTACGAAGAGGTATCACGGCGCGGCGCGAAGGTGCAATGCGAAATGGGCGGCAAGAACCCGGTGGTAATTCTTGAAGACGCTGATTTGGATTTGGCAGTTGAATCGACGGCGCAAGGTGCGTTCGGTTCGTCGGGACAACGTTGCACTGCCACCAGCCGCGCAGTCGTAGTGAACGACATCGCCGACGATTTTGTGGACCGAATTAGTAAACGCGCGCAGTCAATGCGCATCGGCGACGGCATGGATGCGAAGACCGAGATGGGGCCAAGCGTCGATGAAGGACAGTTCACAACCGTGTTGCAGTATATCGACATTGGCCGCGAGGATGGTGCGACCCTGGTGTGCGGCGGTTCGCGGGCCACGGGTGATGGCCTGGACAAAGGTTTCTTTGTTCAGCCTACGGTTTTTGACCACGTTACGCCGGACATGCGCATTGCGCGCGAAGAGATCTTTGGACCGGTGCTGTCAGTACAACGGGTCAAGGACTTTGATGAAGCAATGCAAGTTGCGAATGACACCGAATTTGGTCTCTCATCTTCAATCTTCAGCAACGACGCCCCGCGCATCTTCCGTTTTGTTGATGAAATAGAAACGGGCATGACGCATATCAATTCGCCGACCACCGGTGGCGAAGCGCACATTCCTTTCGGCGGCATCAAAGGTACCGGCATCGGCGACCGCGAACAGGGATCCACCGCGCTGGATTTCTATACTGAATTGAAAGTTGTTTACGTCGATTACACCGGCCGCAAGCGCGAAGGAAATTTATATTAACGTCGACAGGTCTCTTCCCAATTCTCCTGAAACTCTAAGTCTACAGCTGACGTAACAAGACACTGTTTGCTAACTCTCGATCCCTTCAACCAACTGAAAGAGGTTTTATGACATTGCTGAGTATTAACCGGCGTTCGCTCGCTTTCGTGCTTGCTTTTGTTTGTGGTTTGTTTCTCGTCGCATCGCTCCGACCGGCGTTTGGGCAAGCAAACCCATATCCACCGCTGATTGATCGCGAATTGTTCTTTGGCGACCCTGAGATTTCGGGTGCGCAAATTTCGCCCGACGGCAAATTCATCGCGTTCATCAAGCCGCTCAAAGGCACGCGCAACATCTGGGTCAAACGCACCGAAGAGCCATTCACTGCCGCTAAACCCATCACGGCCGACACAGCGCGTCCCGTGACACAATACTTTTGGAGCCGCGACGGCAAATACATTCTCTTTGCGCAGGACAAAGCCGGCGACGAGAACTATCTCGTCTATGCCGTTAATCCCGGAGAGAGCCCCGCCGCCGGACGAGACGTGCCGGCAGCCCGCAACTTAACTGATGTGAAAGGCGTCCGCGCTGCCATTTACGCAGTACCCCGCACCGAACCTGATGCGATTTACATTGGCCTCAACGATCGCGATAAGGCCTGGCACGACCTGTACAAAATCAAAATTTCAACCGGCGAAAAGACACTGGTGCGAAAGAACACGGAACGCATTACCGGTTGGGTCTTCGATCTCAAAGATCAACTGCGGCTCGCCACCCGCTCGGCTGACAACGGCGACACCGAGATATTGCGTGTCGACGACAATGCCTTCACCAAAGTTTATTCGTGCAATGTTTTCGAGAGTTGCGGCCCGATCCGTTATCACAAGGACGGCAAGCGTGTTTACTTTTTGACGAACAAAGGTGACATCGATCTCACCAGACTGGAACTTTTTGATCCGGCCACCGGCAAAGAAGGGCTGGTTGAATCCGATCCGATGAATCGGGTGGATTTTGGCAATGCCTCGTTCTCCGAAGTTACGGAAGATTTAATTGCCACCAGCTATGACGACGACCGTGAACGAGTTTACTGGAAGGACAAGAGTTTTGAGGCTGACTACAACTTGCTGAAGAAAAAACTGCCCGGACGCGAGATTGGCTTCACCTCGCGCACAAAGGACGAGCGCCTTTGGTTACTTGTCGCCAGCAGCGATACAGAACCCGGCGAGCGCTATCTCTTCGATCGCCAAACCAAGAATTTGACGCTGCAATATCGTGTCCGCGAGAAACTCAATCGTGACTACCTGGCTCCAATGACGGCGGTCCGTTACAAATCGTCAGATGGGCTCGAGATACCCGCTTACCTGACCTTGCCGAAAATGACAGGCCCAGCGAAGAACCTGCCGGCTATTATTCTGCCGCACGGTGGTCCATGGGGACGCGATTCGTGGGGCTACGACAGTATTGCGCAGTTTCTCGCGAATCGAGGCTATGCCGTGCTCCAGCCTAACTTCCGTGCGTCCACCGGCTACGGAAAGAAATTTCTCGATGGCGGCAACAAGCAGTGGGGCGAGAAGATGCAGGACGACTTAACCTGGGGGGCGAAATATCTGATCGCGCAGGGCATCGCCGATCCGAAACGCGTCGGCATCATGGGTGGCTCGTACGGCGGTTATGCAACGCTCGCCGGCGTGACCTTTACGCCGGACCTTTATGCAGCAGCCGTCGATATCGTAGGGCCTTCGAATTTGATCACACTGCTTGAGACAATCCCACCGTATTGGGAGTCCATTCGTAAACTCTTCTACGCGCGTATGGGCGATCCCGCCACGCCTGAGGGCAAAAAGCAAATGGAACGGCAATCGCCTCTGAACTATGCGGACAAGATCAAGACGCCGTTGCTCGTGATTCAGGGCGCTAACGATCCGCGTGTGAACAAACGCGAAGCTGATCAGATAGTGATTGCACTTCGCGATCGGAGTTTTCCGGTCGAGTACCTGGTGGCGCCTGACGAAGGCCACGGCTTTGCTCGCCCGGTAAACAACATGGCGATGTTTGCCAGCGCTGAGAAATTTTTGGCGAAATACCTGGGCGGACGCTATCAGGAAAGTATGACGCCGGAAGTCACTCAACGATTGAACGAAATTTCCGTTGATGTGAAAACCGTGTCTTTGCCGAAGAAACTTGCACCGACTGCCGATGCCAAGCCGACCAGCGACCTGCAACCGGGCACTTTCAATTACAAAGCATCGATCGCGCTGGGACCACAAACAATTCCGTTGACCGTTAAGACGGAAATCAAGGATGCAGGCGCAAGCTGGCTTGTGACTGAAACCGCGGATACGCCTCAAGGCCAGATTCTCGATGTCTCCACGATTGAGAAAGGAACGCTTGCTCTCCAGCACCGTTCGATCAAGCAGGGACCTATGGCCGTCGAGATTGACTTCAAGGACAACAAAGCCACCGGCACCATGACTATGAACGGCCAGTCAAAACCAGTCATGGTCGATGTTGGGGGCGTCATTCTGGGCGACGGAGCCGGCGCCTACGAAGTAATCGGGCGGTTGCCGTTGGCCGCCGGTTATGCGACGACGTTGCGAAACTTTGACGTGCAAGCGCAAAAGCTCCAGATGAAGAGTTTGAAGTTTGCTGGAGAGGAATCAGTAACGGTGCCGGCAGGTACGTTTACTGCTTACAAAGTTGAACTGGTTTCGGCGGACAACGATGCAGATAAACAGACCGTCTGGATCGCTAAGGACACGCACAAGGTCCTCAAACTCGTGACCACAATACCAAGCCTGGGAGGCGCGATTTTGACTTCCGAGTTGGCCGAATAGAACCGCCAAATTCCAGCTCTAGTAATAAAGAGTCGCCGGTGCATTTTCGAAATTTCACCGGCGGCTCTTATTTCATAACGATGTTCCTCAAACCGACCTCGATCCAATCGAATACTCTATTGACTTAACGAACCTGGTGCTATAAACATTTCGCTCGCAATCTAGCCAAACATATTCGGAGTCTCGATGAAA
>JBDUCC010000080.1:0-11402 GCA_040003675.1 bacterium
AGGTCGCTCGCGTACTTTTTGAGTGAAGCTACATCCAGCGCATTCTGATGTTTGAAGAGAAGCGAAGCGTACTCAAAAAACTTTCCCTGCGCATTGGCTGCGTTCGCAGCTTCGGCGGCCTTGCGCGCATTGGCATGGGCTGACAAAGGAAAATCGCGCACCACGAACCTGACTTTGTTGCCATAGCTCTTCAACACGTCGTCGAGGATCGGTTGCATGGCCGCGCACGAAGGACACTGAAAGTCGGTAAACTCCACAACGGTGACAACCGCGTTCGCATCGCCGCGCGTCGGGTCGTCGTCCACGCTAATGGATTGCACCAGTGTTTCCGGCTCAGAAATCAATATACGAACATTGGCTTGTTTTCGCAGCTTTTCCGCCAACGCACCTTCCAGTCTCTGCTGTTCCTGATCCTGTAAATAGCCCGCAATCTGACTGCGGACAGAATCGAGTGTGCCAGGAATATTCTTTTGGTTCTCAGTGTAAAATTTCGCTATCTCAGTTTCAGTCGGTTGATGCGTCTTGTCGCTGATTTCCGCGCGCACCAGCTGTTCGGGCGCGAGGTTGCGACGACTGGCTTCCGCGAGCAACAACAAATTGTAGATTGCCTGGTCCAGCGCTTCCTTTTCAATCCGATAAGTATTCAGGCGCAGCTTGTAAACCAGGGGTCGCAAACGCTCATCGATCATTGCCGCGGTTATAGTTTTGCCTCCCACGGTCGCCAGCACGGTCGCCGGCGCAAGCGGAGCAGCACCGACGTCAGCGCCCTTCCCCACCGGTATCGTCGTGCGTAGCCGATTAACCAACTCTCCCGACAGACGCGATTCCTTTTCGCCCATCAAATAGGCCGTCACGTATTTCTTAATCGTGTCTGGATCGCTCTGGTCTATTTCCTGCCGATTGGCCTCGATAAAGTTGTTTATCTCAGCTGCAGTCGGTTCGCTCAGCTTTCGTTTGACCTCAACGTCGTACAACTGCTGCGCCGTTACCTTTCGGCGGCTAGCTTCTGCCTGGAGCAACAGAGTGTTCATCTGGAGTTCCAGTACTTGTCGACGCGCCTCCACGATCCGGTCATTTAGGCTTTCAACCTCTGCCCGTACCCTCGGATCGATTTCGGCGGTGGTTACATTTTGTCCGTCCACTACCGCCAGCAGCACGGGCGCGGCAGGCGGTCGGCTCGGCGCGGGAGGGGGCGCGGGTTGTACTACTGGAGCGGCAGGTGCAGGCCTCGTGGCATTACGTCGAACTGAACGTCGTCGTTGAGCGGCCTGCGCGTGTGTGCACGTAAAAACAAACAGCAAGATAAGTAGTAGCGAAACCTTTTTTAGATTATTCATGTGACTGGGCAGTAGGTCGAGTCAAAGACTGACCATCGCAGAGACGTTTAGAGAGCTTAACAATAGACAAAGTTGCCCGCTCCGGAACTTCGAAATGGGTCGAAATCGGTTGGCTACTATAGCCTACTGTGCGTTTGTATGTAATGGACTAACGATACCGAATGATACTGCGCCGGCGGCGTTTTACCGGTTTGCGCGCTGAGAGCAGATCCTTGTGGCGTCCGTTAAGAATGAAAGCCAGCCCCTGATGAGTAACTCCCAACATACGGGCCGCCCGCGTCACGCTGCCATCGGATGCAGCTAATGCACGGCTTATCAAATCCGCCTCATAGCGCAACACGTGTTCTTCAAGCGAAACATCGGTCGAAAAACCCGGCGAGCCTGAAACTGCGGTCACTGATTGCGGCGGATGCGTCATTTCTTCGCGCAAACCATGATCGTCATTGTTTTGCTGCGAGACAGAAGTAACCCGCGTCACTAAAAAATGCCGAGCAGACTTACCAAGGCGATTTTGGATTTCGGGATGTTGCGAATTACCTAACTCCGACTCCGCAATTCTGTAGTACGCCAACAGCTCATTATAGGGAAGTTGTTCGGTTAACTCCTCAACGATCGCCAATGCAGCTATTCCGCCGCTTTCCGGATCGCCGGCATCGTGGGAGACGCGGATCGCGTGCTCCAGTGTTGCGCGGGCTTTTGAAAAGTTGCCCAAACGTGCCAATGCTATTCCGTGAGTAGTCAACGCTTCGGCAAACTTTGAGAGCTCATCGCCTTCTTTGAGGGCTTGTACAGCACCTCGCGCAACAGCCTCTGCTTTGGTAAAACTGCCGCGCGCTATAAACGCCCGTGCCCGCGTGTCGTCGACCTGGGCGACCATGCCCTTGTCCTTGAGTGCGCTGAAGAGAGCCCGCGCCTGATCCAGATGTTTGATGGCTTCCTCGGACTTACCCAGCCGAGCAAAAAGATAGGCAATGTTATTCTCGATCATCGCGTGGAAGCGTTTGTTTCCCGCCTTTTCGACATGAAACAGCGCCGCGGAGTATTCAATCAGCGCTTGGTCGATATGATCCTCACGGTTGTTTGCCAGCCCGAAATTCTTCAGTACGGTCGCGTACTCATTGTGAAACTTACCTTTCAAGTTGTCGTTGGTGCTGGAATCAAAAAGCGGCGCTGCTTCTCGATGGGTTCTTAGCGCGTCTTCGTAGCGAGTGGAAACTCTTTCGATGATAGCCCGATTTAGCAAAGCTCGAAGCCGCTGCTCACTTTCCAGATCGCCGAGTTGATGGAGCGCTTCGTCAAGCGTGACGCGTGCCTCATCGAACGCACCTTCGCGCCAGTAACAGAGGGCCAGATCCACTCGAGCCTCAGCACTTAGTTCCGGCAGTTCCAACCGTTCAAAAGTGCGCGCTGCTTGAGAAATGAGGTCTTTGGCAATTTCCTGGGCGCCGGGTATTTGCTGCGCGCTGCCAATCCAGCCCGACAACGTACCGGCCCGCAACAAGACGTGTGCACCCTCAAGCTCACTGAGTCCGTCCAGGTTTGGCGGTTGGCCAATGCGGTTCCAATAGGGGTGCATTGCCTCACGCGCAGCCTCGTATTCGGCGACTTCCTCCAGTGCCTTGGCCCGTTGGCAAAGCTTCAAAACGAGCTCTTCAGTAGCGGTGGAAACAGCCGTTTTCCGTGATGAAATCATGGATTCTATTTTCATGTGAGGCGGCTCCTTTGCTTGCGATGCAAGAATCCTTGCAAGAAAGTTGTCATGTCGATATGATGCGCGGCGTTTAGCGGTTCCGCAGTTGGCCTCCCACCTTCGCGCTCAACTGCCTTGATCGACCTTTTAACCCGAAAAAACCGAATAGGAGAGAAAACTATGAAAACGATGAAAGCGTTCTGCACGGCGATTGTTCTTAGTCTAACCATCAGCATTTCAGCATTTGCGGGTGACATTGCCACCCCGGGTGCGGTGCGAACCGATGATCCAGGCACCGGCTCACTTTCAACGCCCACTTCAGCCCCATGCGCTGACATTACCGAGTTCGGTGACTTTTACACCAGCGCTTTTAGCGACGTCTGTTTGACGCTCTTGTCGATGTTCTGAAGACTGAATAAAGAGCGCCATTTTCAAAACGGTTAGAGTCTTGCTTTAGCACCATCAAGACTTGCCGGGTATCTTGCATACCCGGCAAGCCTGTGACCAGTCGAATGCTACCTTCATAGCCGACGGGAAAGCAAGAGTTAGTTGAGCGAACTTGCGGGAGCACTGTCGGATTTTATTGTGCCCCAGGCAAGGTTGAGGATCAGTTCGTATTGGCGGCGACGAGTTTGCGGACCGTTTCCAGGGTGTCTATCTCGGACAGCTTCTTGTCCGGACGTAAGCGTAGAATTCGCGGGAAACGGAGCGCATACCCGCTTTTGTGTCTTTTTGACGCCTGCACCCGATCGAAGGTGACCTCAATAACAACCGTGGGTTCCACCAGTCGGACGCGCCCATGTCCGAATTGTTGAAGTGTGTGTTCCTTGAACCACTCAGTCATTTCGGTTAATTCGGCGTCGGTTAATCCCGAATAAGCCTTACCGATGTTGAGTAGCTCTTCATCTTCCTCGGAACGGCGCACGGCAAATGTATAATCGGAAAGTAAGTGCTTTCTTTTGCCGTGGCCAACCTCTACTGCCGTGACCGCCACGTCGAGGGTGGCAATTGCGCGTTTCACCTTGAGCCAGTCACGACCGCGCCGGCCGGGTTTATACAAAGAGGCCGGGCTTTTGATCATCAAGCCTTCATTCCCGCGAGCTCGAGCCTTATCAAATTCCTCATCGAGTGCGGCGACCTCACTGAACAGCTTTGCACAGGAAACACGGATCACGGATTTGGAAGGAATCATCTCTTCCAGAATTCGCCGGCGTTCGTTTAGAGGCTCATCCGTTAACACCCGGCCGCCCGCGTACAAAAGATCGTAGGCGACTAATACGACCGGTACTTCCCTTAGCAATTGCTCGCCAATGGTTTTCCTTCCCAGCCTTTTTTGCAGCTCGCTAAAGGCGAGGATTTGGTCGCCGATTGCCGGCACAATCTCGCCGTCGATAACCGCGTCCGTTTTAATATCGCGTAACGGCGCCTCTAACTCCGGAAAGCGATGAGTGATCTCGTCCATGGTCCGAGAGTAAATTGCCACTCGTCCATCACGGGTATGTGCTTGTGCGCGAATACCGTCAAATTTGTCTTCAACAAAAAACTCGCTGGGCATGGTACGCGCTATGTCTGCAAGATCGGCTGCCGGAGTGGCCAACATGAATTTGATTGGGTGAAATAGACGCATGCTCACGTCGTTGAGATCGTCCGCTCGGGAACGTACAGCTGTCTCTCCAATGTCTCCGAGGAGCATGTTCACCTGCGAGATACGAGCGAGCGGCTGAGTGAATGCGCGCGCAACAGCGTCTTCCACCAGGCTTTCTCTTAATCCAATTCGCAAATCACCAGCCAGTAACTTGATCAAGTACTTTGCTTCGAGCGGCGTAGCGTGTCGCAGGATCGCAACCAATAAAGCAGTCTTATTTTTTATTCCACGCGTCTCGCTCAACCCGCTCACAACCAATTCGATTTCTGCCAGAGTTATCTGAGCCTTCTGAAATGTATGCTTCGCAGCTTTCACGGCTTCATAGGCAGCTTCACCAGGGTCGCCCAGGCGGACATAAACCGGCTGAAGCTCCTGGAGACTGAATCCTGTTGCCTCGCTTAATGCGTTTGCAATAATGCTGCCGCCGACATTCGTGGTTCGAGAATCGTTAAGCGGGAATTGATGCCCCGCGAAGAAGCGGGCCGCCCGTGACAGGTCGGCATCATTAAGCTGCTTCAGATAGTTTCCCACCAGAGCGGCCTTTTCAAGCTTCTTCGTGGTAGCCGCAACTAGTTCCGCAACTTCGGCCAGCTGCTCAAGTAAAGCGGCGGAATCCGTTTTTGCGAGATCAGGTTGTTTGTTCGTCGCGGCAGTCATCTAGTAGCAGGTAGTTCCTTTCAACTCGCTATGGAAGCGATGTCATTTTTCCTTTAGTGGCGGAAAACCAAGGTTGCGCGAGCATGCCAGAGAGTGTCAAGCGGGCCTTCCTGCTTACTCGGAGGGTCCGAATTCACCCGCTCGAGAAGCGGCGAGTGGTATATTTCTGCTTTGTAAGGCTGCGGGTTACAATCGCTTTAGATAGTGCTGCGTTCAGGTGGTAACTGGAAGGATTTTCGAAAAGTGGTTTTGCTTATTCTTGAGTCGCTTGGCAGTACCGAGCTCCTGTTTATTTTGGCAATGGCGTTGATCTTCTTTGGACCACGCAAACTGCCGCAACTAAGCCGTTCGCTTGGAAAGAGCATGGCGGAGTTTCGGCGGGCCTCAGAAGACTTTAAACGGACCTGGGATCGGGAGGCGAATTTGGAAGAGGCGAGCATGACTCCACCACTTCGCAACCAACCGGACGCTGTGCTTGACGAGAACTCGATACTGCCCCCCGCGACAGTTGCCCAGCCTTTGCAGCCTCCAACGATCGAGGCTGTCGCGCCGGACCGTGTAATCGCTCGCCAAACAATTCAGAACAACGATCCTGACTCTTCTGTCGTCGATTATGCCGAGCCTGCCACCAATCACCCCGAACCCTCGCGCAAGCGCGATTGGTTATAAGCAGTACGCCGCAACAGCAATTATTAATGTCAACATTTCTAAAAGCGCTCGCTTCAGGCCGGCCAGGGGAAGACGAACTTGGTGGGCAGATGTCTTTCCTTGAGCACCTCGACGAACTGCGCAGTCGTCTGATTCGCTCCATCGTATTTGTTTTTTTGGCGGCAGCGCTTTGCTGGTTTTTTTCGGATCGCATTTATGCGTTTCTTGCGATCCCGGTGGAACGAGCGTTGGCTGAAGCGCAAAGACGTCAAGTTCCCATAAATGGATTAACGGGCAACGAACGAATCTTGCCACTCACTTCCGTGCAGGAGAATGACGTGGGCCGCTACATCTTTCCGGCGGAAACGAAACTGGGAACAAGTGTGATTCCGGCCGGGGCTTCGGTGATGGCGCGGGCAGTAAAAGATTCGCAGGGGCAACTCGGAATGTTTACTGATGAGCCTCTATACGCCGGGAGCACGATTATTCCCAAGGGCGTGCGTCTGCCGGTCGATTTCAAAGCATTGCCGGAAGCATATTCAGGAATCAGTGACAAACTGATTGTTACCAGCGCCATGGAGCCGTTTTCGCTGTATGTGAAGGTTTCGTTGTATGCGGCGCTCTGTTTGTCCGTACCATTTCTGTTGTGGCAAATCTGGGCGTTTGTTTCGCCCGGTCTTTATCCGCACGAGCGGGCTTATGTCACGCCTTTTATCGCGCTTTCATCGATCTCCTTCGTGCTCGGGGCGATGTTTGCCTACAAGATTATTTTCCCGCCCGCTGCAAAATATCTGCTTGGTCTTGGGCAGGATTTTAGGTTGTTGCTGAAAGCGGACGATTATTTCGATTTCATAATTATAGTGATGTTGGGCATGGGAGTCGTTTTTCAGATGCCCGCAGTTACCTATGTGCTGGCGCGAATTGGACTGGTGACTGCAAAATTTCTTATTCGCATTTGGAAAACCGCATTAATCATTATCCTGATCTCCGCGGCTGTGCTCTCGCCGACCAATGATATTCCCAACATGCTCTTGTTTGCCGCACCGATGATGGCGCTGTACATAGTTTCAATATTTGTTGCCTGGATTTTCAGCCGGCCTAGAAGAGCCGCTTAAAGTGCGCCCGCCGGCGACCGTTGAGCGTCGGAAAAGGCAACGAAAAGGGCTATTTTTCGCATCTTGACTGTGTTCGCAGCCAGAACTTAGAATCCTTTGCTTCTCGCAGGTTCCGATTTGTCGCGCAATTGTTTGAGTTCCAGAATAGTCATAGGAGTTTAGTTATGTCGTTTCCAAGAGCCGGTATCCGTCTGGTTGTTTTTTCCCTCGTACTGGCGGGCGCTGGCCTGTATGGCTTTGCGCAGGATCCTCGGCAAACGCAGGATCCAATGGAAAAACCTCGCAACGTCAAGCCGGAGCTAAAGAAAGCTTATAAAGATTGGCTGGAGAAGGACGTCACCTACATTATTACTGACGAGGAGCGCAAAGCTTTCAAGAAACTCGCCACTGACGATGAGCGTGAGAAGTTTATCGAGGAATTCTGGCGGCGGCGCGATCCGGATCCGGATACAGACGAGAACGAATTCAAAGAGGAATACTACGAGCGCATAGCCTATGCCAACGAACACTTCGCTTCCGGAATCCCCGGCTGGAAAAGCGATCGCGGACGCATCTGGATTATGTATGGCAAACCGGACGAGCGCGAAACCCATCCCTCGGGCGGCTCATATGACCGGCCGTCTTATGAGGGTGGTGGGAGCACCACAACTTATCCTTTCGAAACCTGGTTTTATCGCTATCTGCCCGGTGTCGGTTCCGGTGTTGAGATCGAGTTTGTCGACCCGACGGGCACTGGGGAATATCGTATAGCTCGCAGTCCGGATGAGAAGGACGCATTGCTACATATCCCTGGGGCCGGGCTTACGCTCTCTGAACAACTTGGTCTCAGCAGCAAGGGCGATCGAATAAGCGGCGTCGGCATCGGCGTGACCCATTACCAACGCGAACAAGACAATCCATTTTCGCGGTTGCAGTTGCTATCCGATTTAAGCCGTCCGCCGCAAATAAAATTTAATGACCTTGCGAGCGCCGTAAACACCGGCGTTATAGAAGACAATCCACTGAATTTTGACGTGCGCGTCGACTTCTACCGGCAGTCAGACGAGCGCGTGATTACGGCAATCACGATCCAGACTGAGAACAAGGATCTCGTTTTTCAGGATAGCGGTGGCCTGTTACAAGCGCGCATGAATATCTTCGGAAGGATCACGTCCGTAGCCGGGCGGCGCGCCGGAGTTTTTGAAGATCCGGTGATCACTTCGGCGACTGCGGAGGAATTGACTGAAGCTAAGGGACGCAAGTCGGCTTATCAAAAGGCAGTAGCGCTGGCGCCGGGAGTATACAAGCTTGATGTGATTGTTCGCGACGTGGCTTCAGGAGCAACCGGCGTCCGCCACATTGCGATTCCGGTTCCCAAGTATGACCCGCAAAAGCTTTCGACTTCGACTTTGGTACTGGCGGCGAAACTTGAAAGCCTTGGCGATCGGCCCGCAGTTGGACAGTTCGTAATTGGCCAAACGAAAGTGATTCCCAACGTTTCGGGAACTTACCATCGGGGCCAGCCGATGGGTGTGTACATGCAAATCTACAACGCCGGCATCGACCAAACTACGCTGCGTCCTGCGGTAGACGTGGAGTATGTATTGATGAAGGATGGCAAAGAGGTCGGCAAACAGCCGGAGGACTGGCAGGGCATGAGCGAGGGAGGCCAGCGGTTAACACTGGCGCGGCTGATTGATACACAACGACTGGCGAACGGCGACTATGAGTTAATGATTCGTATTCGCGATAAGGTTTCTGGTCAGGCCCTGACGCCTTCCGCGAAATTTACGATTGTACCGTAATAGAAATTAGGGAAATGCTGAATGGTGATAGTGGTGAGTGCAAACCGCTATCACCATTTCTTATTTGCGCCGCTGATAGCTTTCCCGGACGGTCCCCAATTTCGTGTTTCCCTGGACCGAGTTTCCACGCGCGTCGACCACGTATACATCGAAACCTGGATACGAGGGTCGAAATCGCAGGCCTTTCCAGGTTTCGACAGTGATGACGTTTTCCGCGGCGCGATGATACGAGTACTGCGGTAGCCCCTCGCGGTCCCCGCGTACGTCGGCGCCAGTCAGGTGCAGGATGCGCACCCGAAAGCCTTCAATGCGCTTAATCTTTCGCTCCACATTGGCGATTGATGACATTTTAGTGGGCCTGATTATAACTTGAACGTGGCCCAAACCTTCCGTTGAGTATCACTTCCGCCACAAAGGCCGCAAACTCGGCGTCGCGGCCCCGGGTGCTAGAATGCAGATTCATATGAAAGAGCGCGCTAACTTATTGACTTTCACCCAGACTGAACTCGTAGAGTTTTTTGCGAGTACAGGAGAGCCTGCCTATCGCGCGCGCCAGGTGTTTGCGGGATTGCATCAGCGGCGATTACAGAATTTCGCAGCAATGACCGACTTGCCGAAAGGCTTGCGCGCGCATCTTCAATCAACGGCAGCGGCTTCAACTCTCACTATCGAATCGCGTTACGTTTCGGGAGACGGAACGCGGCGCTTTTTGATGAAGACGCACGACAACCGTCCGGTCGAGACGGTTTTCATTCCGGAAGAGCGTCGCGACACGATCTGTTTCTCATCTCAGTCCGGTTGTCCCTTGCAGTGCACATTTTGTTTGACCGCACAGCTGGGTTTGCTACGTTCGCTCACTGCCGGCGAAATTGTCGAACAAATGATCACGGCTCTCAATGATGCCTACGGCGTTGGAATAAAGCCGCCACGAGGAATTAATTTGGTCGGTATGGGCGCGGGTGAACCATTTCTGAATTTCGAAGAGTTGATGAAGGCGCTTGGCATCATCGCCGATCCGAGCGGGTTATTCATCGTACCTAATCGCGTGACGATTTCGACCGCCGGTGTGGTGCCGCGCATTCGCGAACTGGCAACGATCAGCGAGCGGCCTCATTTGGCCATCTCGTTAGCGGCAGCGACGGATGAACTTCGCGATGAGTTGATGCCCATCAATAAGAAGTGGCCGCTGGAAGAGTTGTTGAAGGCCTGCAGGGAATTTCAAAAAAGTCTTAAGCCGGGTGAGCGCGTTACGTTTGAATATGTGATGTTGGACGGGGTCAACGATTCCGACGAGCAGGCAAGGCAATTGGCCAATCTGCTGAACCGCCACGGTCTGCGTGCGAAAGTGAACTTGATTCCCCACAACCGGGCCGAGCCTTTGCCCTACGCGCCCTCATCGCCTGACCGAGTTGCAGCGTTCAAGAGCATTCTCGAGGCAAAGGGAATACATACTTACGTGCGGCGCCCGCGCGGTCGAGACATTTACGCAGCTTGTGGCCAATTGGCGGCGCGCCGGGAAAGCAATCTAGTGGGGGTTGCGTCCAATAACGCTTGACCAGACAACGCTGATGTTGTGCGGGGACTCAAAGATCTGTAACTATCTAACTGAGTGTGGAATTCAAATGCGATCAATTATTCAACCAATAGTTCCGGCAATCCTGTTGTTAGTGCCGGCGACTTTCTCAGCCACCCCGCCACAATCACCGCCGAACATTACCGTCACGGCTTCGCTGTCTGCCGACAAAACACAACGCGGGCGGACGGTGAAGGGTACACTGGTGCTGGATATTCCTGGAGGCTTTCACGTCAACTCAAACCGGCCGCTGGAAAAGTTTCTGATTCCAACGCAACTGACACTGGATCCACAAAATGGAATTCGAGTGAGTGCGGTGAGTTATCCGCGCGCTGTTTTGCGCAAATTCAAGTTCTCGAAGAACCGCGTTTCAGTTTATGAAGGACGCGCAACGATGAGTTTCAGCGTGACCGTGCCGGCAAATGTGTCCTCGGGGGCTAAGGAATTAAAGGGGCGGCTGCGATATCAAAGTTGCAATGATGAGGTTTGTTTTCCACCGCAGTCCCGCGATGTCAGCGTGTGGCTAACTGTGCAATAGGGTGTTGGGGGTAGTCACCTGCTCTCAAAGATTCAACGCAGCGATGGTTGGACTCACTTTGTATACTCTGTTTTCCTACACCCAACACCCAACACCCTACACCCTCTTCCTCCCAATCACGCTCATCAAGCGTCCGACCTTCCCGTACAAATTCTTCTCGCGACGGTACGAGAAAAACAGATCCGTGCGACACATGGTGCACAAAGGCGCGCTGTAAATCTTCTCTTCATCAACACCGGCCGAAATTAGTTGTGCGCGATTTGCCTTTATCAAATCCACACAGGCATGAGCTTCACGCGTTGATTTGAACAGCCCGGCCGAGTTTGGAAAATGTTCACCGAACGCATCAATAACGTCGCTTCCGACTTCATAGCAACAAGCGCCCGCGGCCGGACCAATTGCGACCGTAATATCG
>JBDUCC010000081.1:0-11343 GCA_040003675.1 bacterium
CACGGATTGCGGTAGAGCCGCTTACCTGGATCGAATGAAGCCATACGACATCATCATCATCGGCGCCGGGCACAACGGGCTGGTTGCTGCTTATTACCTGGCCAAGGCCGGTCTAAAGACGTTGGTGCTCGAACGCCGCGAGATAATTGGCGGCGGATCAATTACAGAAGAATTTCATCCAGGCTTTCGTTGTTCGACTCTCGCAGGCAGTCCCGGCCCACTTCTTCCGCAAGTCCTCAAAAACTTCCAACTCCAACGCCGTGGTGTCGAGTTCATTACCCCCGAAGTACGCGTCTGGGCGCCTAGCGCGAACGGTGATTCAGTTTGCATTTATGAAGATGTAAAGCGAACGGCGGACGAGTTAGCGAAAATAGGTGGCACAGACGCGCGACGGTATCCGGAGTTCATTTCAACCTTTGCACGTATCGGCGGTGCGCTGGCGCCATTGCTCTCAATGACGCCGCCGGACATCGAAGATCTTTCAACCAAAGAAGTCTGGCAGCTGGGAAAACTTGGGTGGGCCATCCGTGGGCTGGGTAAAAAAGACGAATACCGCCTGCTGCGTTACGGGCCTATGGCGGTGGCGGATCTCGCCGCTGAGTGGTTTGAAACCGAAAGTTTGCGCGCTCTGGTTGCGGCGCGCGGAATCTCAGGCGCGTTTGCTGGTCCATGGTCCGCAGGAACGAGTGCCGCTGTCCTGATGCAGGCGGCCAACGGCGGAAATCCATTCGCGCCTGCTGTTATGGTTAAGGGAGGCATGGGCGCGCTCACAAACGCATTGGCGCAGGCCGCCCGGGAAGCAGGTGCTGAAATTCGGACCGGCGCGGAAGTTGTAAAAGTTCAAGTCAAAGACGACAAGGCTGTGGGTGTCGTACTGGGAAATGACGAAGAGGTTCCCGCATGGACCACGGTTTCCGCTCACGATCCTGGTATCACTCTGCTGGAACTGCTTGACCCGGGTGAGCTGGAACCGAGTTATCGCAATCACATGCAAAACTATCGCGCGTCTGGCACGGTGGCGAAGGTTCAGCTTGCGCTCTCTGGTTTGCCGGAGTTCACCGGATTAGATGAGAAGAGTGCTAAGGAAAAACTGTCGGGCCGCATTCACATTGGTCCTGACATCGACTACCTCGAGCGCGCGTTTGATGCCGCCAAGTATGGTGAGATTTCGCCGCGACCCTACCTTGATATCCGCATTCCCTCGTTGTCTGATCCGTCGCTGACGCCCAACGGCGCGCACGTCATGTCGATTCATGCTCAATTCGCGCCGTATCGTCTAAAGGACAGCGATTGGAATTCGCGCCGCGAAGAGCTGGGTGACATTGTTCTGAACACGTTATCCGATTACGCTCCGAACATCCGAAACCTTATAGTCGGGCGGCAGGTAATCACGCCGCTAGACCTCGAACAGACCTATGGTCTAAGGGCGGGCCATATACATCATGGCGAACAATCACTCGATCAGTTCTTCGCGTTTCGGCCTCTTATTGGTTGGGCACAATATCGCACGCCAATTAAAGGGCTTTATCTGTGCAGCGCCGGCACGCATCCCGGGGGTGGCATAACGGGTGGACCAGGATTCAATGCGGCCCGTGAGGTTATTAATGACTTTAGGATAGGGAACAGGAAATAGCCGCAGACCAACGCTTCGCGCTTCATTCCTTCCGGACAATCCGGATGGACGCTGATCTGAAAACGACCAAAGCTTAGAGATTTTAAATGCCAGGCGTCCTTGTTTCTTCCTGCGTTTTCTGTTCTCATCCGCGTTCATCCGCGCAAATCCGCGGCTAATTGTTCTAAGTAACCATGATCACTAAGCGCAGCTTTGCCAGTGACAACAATGCCGGCGTTCACCCGCGCGTGATGCAGGCGATCGCTGCCGCCAACGACGGCCACGTCATTGCTTACGGCGACGATCCTTACACTGCCCGAGCGGTTGAGAAGTTTCATGAGCACCTGGGAAAAGCAGCAGACGTCTTCTTTGTTTTCGGCGGCACCGGCGCGAACGTGCTGGGACTTAAGGCAATAACGCAATCGCATCACGCGATTATCTGTGCTCAAACGGCGCATATTAACGTCGATGAATGTGGCGCGCCGGAAAAGTTCACCGGCTGTAAGTTGCTTCCTGTTCCAACACCTGACGGAAAGATCCGGGTCGAACAACTTGGGCCGCTGCTTCACGAAGTTGGCTTTGAACATCACGTTCAGCCGCGCGTGATTTCAATTTCGCAAGCTACCGAAATGGGCACTGTTTACACGCCACGCGAAATGAAAGCACTGGCGGCGTTCGCGCACGATCAAGATATGCTGCTGCACGTTGATGGCGCGCGTATCGCCAACGCTGCAGCCAGTCTGAAAGTTAAACTTGGAGCGATAACAAAAGATGCCGGAGTTGATGTGCTTTCGTTTGGCGGTGCGAAAAACGGGATGATGTATGGCGAGGCGGTGGTCTTTTTCGATAAGAAGCTGGCCAGCGATTTCAAGTACACGCGTAAGCAGGGCACGCACCTGCCGTCGAAAATGCGCTACATCTCTGCGCAGTTTGAGGCTTTGCTAAGCGGTGATCTGTGGTGGCAGAACGCGCAGCACGCCAATGGCATGGCCCAACTGCTAGCGCGAGAGCTCGGAGAAATCCCGCTGATCAGGATCACCCAAAAAGTAGAGGCCAACGGCGTCTTTGCAGTGATTCCCAAAAAATACATTGCCAGGCTACAGAAGAGCTACTTCTTCTATGTTTGGAATGAAGAGACCTCTGAAGTCAGACTGATGACTTCGTTTGACACTACTGAAGAGGACATCGCGGATTTTGTTAGTTTGGTTAAGAGAATGGTGAAGTAAGGACCTATCCGCAGATTACGCGGATTACACTGATTATAGAAAGAACCTAATAATATAACCCCGGCTGCTTACTGTTCGACGAAATCTGTGTAATCGGCGTAATCTGCGGATTAATTATCTAGTAGAAATTTCAACAATCCTTTAGCGGAAACGATGGCGGGAATTCGGTGGTCGTCAACATCGCGCCCGGTGAGGATCGAACGACGGACTTCAGTCCTTTGCTGCTCAAGCAATTTCAGTCGCTCTTCTTTAATGTCTTCCTTTTCACGGTTGCGTGATTCTTCCAAACCACCGCTGCGAATAAACTCGACGATGCGGCTAAGCTCGTCGCGATCAAACCAGGTGCCGTGACCTTTACAAAAGTCCACGATCACGCCTGAGCAGCGCGCGAAATTAATGCGATTCATTAACTGCGAACACTGCGGGCAGGGCACGTAGTTTACTTTGCTCGTTTCGCGGACGGCGTGGGCCGGCGCCGGCGACGCTGTGCCGAGTACCGCAGCTTGTTGTTCGCGTTCCGCACAAATCTTTTCAAAGGCTGCAACGTCGAGCCAAAGACCCAGGCACTGCTCGCATTCGCGGACATTCGTTGAGCCAATTACAATCGACGTCATCTTGACCTTGCAACGTGGACATTGAATTTGTTCCCCGCCAGTTGTTTTTGGCACCACCGCTGTCGCGCCGCAACGCGGACAATGCTTGCCGCCAACGAAGATCATCCCAAAGCATGACGGACAAGCGACGGTGGCTAAACGCGAACCGCAAAACCGGCACAGCGGTTCGTCTGTCGCGGTCGCCGCTCCGCAGTTGGGACAGTTGAGGGTTTCGGCTTGCATCACCCGCATTCTAGCAGCAGCGATCAAGCTAGACTATAGGCATTGCTTGTGACATTCTCTGCGCAAAATTTGGAGGAACATCTATGCGTAGAATGAGTTTCTTATTATTCACCGGCCTCATCGCAATTTCGCAGGGCGTGATCGCTTCTATGAAGGTCTTGTCACCTGAAGCACCCTCGTTTGCCCTAGCTACTTCTGAAGCTGGTCCGCAAAATGGCCGTCCAGTTCGCCGTCGCCGCCGGGTTCATGGCGATTGGGGACGACGCCGGCATCGCGGCATCGGGCATGCCTACAAACAAGCAGGCTTGAGCGCTGGTCACGGCGGCCGCCGTTTTGGCAAACACATGTGGCACGGCCGGCCTATTCATGCGGGCGCGGCGTTTGGCCGCGGCATGGGAGGTTTCGGTAAGCACTTTGGGAAAGGCACCGCCCGAGTTGGCAAACGGATCGTGAAACATTAAGAAGGCAGGTGTCAGGTGTCGGATGTCAGGTGTCGGTGGCTGGATAGGGGATTTTCGATTCCCAGTTTTCTGTTCACGGTTCACGGTTCACGGTTCACGGTTTCCGGTTCACCATTTACGGGAATGTCTGTTCTACTTATATGAGCCAGGCCCTGGATGAAGTTGTTGAATTATTCGAGCCGGCAACAGAACTTGTTTCTGTGATGGCTGGTTCGAGATCGCCGGCTGTGCTCGGCCTCGACATCGGAACATCCGGCGTTCGCGCCGCGCTGTTTGATGAAAAGGGCGGCGAGATAAGCGGCGCCAGTATTCGCATTAACCCCAGAACTCTGACTCTCGGCGCTGACGGTTTTGTGGATGCAGACTTGTTGCTGGAGCAAGTTGCGCAAACGCTCGATGCACTATTCGCTAAACTCTACGAATCATCCTTCCGCATTGAGTTAATCTCCGTATCTTGTTTTTGGCACAGCCTGATGGGCGTGGACGATTCCGAACAGCCGACTACTCCCGTGCTCGGCTGGTTAGACACGCGCGCCTCCGCAGCAGCTGAGCAGCTCCAGGCAACGCTTGATGGAAAAAAGTTTCATCAGCGCACCGGCTGTCGTTTTCATCCGAGTTACTGGCCCGCCAAATTGTTGCGACTAAAAACTGAAGAGCCCGAAAGCTGGGCGCGGACAACCCGCTGGCTTTCTTTCGCGGAATATCTGGCGCTCGAATTTTTTGGCGAAACGGCCGTTAGCGTCTCCATGGCTTCGGGCACCGGACTTCTGGACCAGCACACTTGCGAATGGGACGGGGAATTGTTGCACGCGCTTGATGTTCCCTTAGAGATGCTGCCGCAGATCGCAACGCCCACCCGAACCTTTCAAAGTCTTAACTACGAATACGCGGTGCGCTGGCCGCAGTTGAGCGAAGCGCGTTTGTTCCCTGCAATCGGTGACGGGGCCGCTAACAACATCGGGGAAGGCTGTGTCTCCGCCGCTACCATGACTTTGATGATCGGCACCTCGGGAGCCATGCGCATGCTGGTTGAAGGCACGCCGCCCGCTGACCTGAGCTCAGCACTGTGGTGCTATCGCGCCGATCGCAACCGCATCGTCATCGGCGGCGCCTTGTCCGATGGCGGCAGCTTATACAACTGGATAAGGGAATCGCTACTTTACGGCGACGACCTGCTTACCATCGAGGATGAACTGCAATATCTGCCGCCAGATGGACATGGCCTAACTGTCTTACCATTTTGGCTGGGCGAGAGAAGTCCGGGCTGGAACACAAACGCGCAAGGCGGAATTTTTGGAATGACACTCAACACGCGGCCAATCGAAGTTCTGCGCGCGGCAATGGAAGGCGTCGCCTATCGCTTTGCCCTGGTCGCACGTGAGCTCGATCGCTTCGCGCCTAGTGCAAAGTTGGTAGCGTCCGGGCGTGCACTGACCTCGTCACCCACCTGGGCGCAAATCATTGCCGACGTGTTGGGGCGGTCTTTATTGCTTTCGGAAAAAACAGAAGCATCAACGCGCGGGGCGGCCTTGCTTGCGCTGGAAGCGACGGGCAGAATAGACAGCATCAGCGACGTTACTTTTTCCGTAGCCACTAGTTTTGAACCCGACCAGTCGCGCCACGAGCGATACCAGGAAGGTCTCAAACGCCAGCAGCAATTGTACGAACGAGTGATCTCAAAAGCTTAAAACAACGCAGGACGGCGAAATGAGCGCACCAGTGCAAAAGGGAAACGACCAACCAACCCCCGACCTCGATCAATTATGCATCAACACCATTCGAGCGCTTTCGCTTGATGCGGTACAAAAAGCAAATTCCGGCCATCCCGGCTTGCCGTTGGGTGCCGCGCCGATGGCTTACGTGCTGTGGACGCGTTTCCTGCGGCACAATCCGCGGAACCCGAAGTGGGAAAATCGCGATCGGTTCCTGCTTTCTGCAGGCCACGGCTCAATGCTGCTGTATTCGCTGCTCTATCTAACCGGTTACGATCTGTCACTGGATGAATTGAAAAACTTCCGCCAGTTCGGATCGAAAACTCCCGGCCATCCTGAGTATGGGCTAACGCCAGGCGTGGAAATTACTACTGGTCCATTGGGCCAGGGATTTGCGAACGGTGTCGGCATGGCAATGGGCGCGGCCCACCTTGCCGCGAAGTTCAATAAGGAAAAGTTTTCGCTGATCGATCACTACGTCTACGCGATTGTTTCCGACGGCGATCTGATGGAGGGCGTGGCCGCGGAAGCTGCGTCCCTTGCCGGCCATCTGAAACTCGGCAAACTGATCTATCTTTACGACGACAACCATGTGACCATCGAAGGTTTCACTGATCTAGCTTTCAGCGAGAATGTTCCGAAACGCTTTGAAGCGTACGGCTGGCACACCTTGACCGTTGAAGACGGAAACGATCTCGCCGCCATTGAACAGGCCATTCGCGATGCCCAGTCAGTCGGGACTAAACCTTCGTTAATTTCTGTGAAGACGACCATCGGATACGGCATGCCGACGGCAGGAACGCGCAAAGCGCACAGCGATGCCCCCGGCGAAGACGCGGTGCGCGAAACCAAGCGTCACCTGGGTTGGCCGGAAGACAAGCAGTTTTATGTTCCCGATGAAGCAATGGCGCATTTTCGTGAGGCGGTGGAGCGCGGGGCAAGCCAGGAAGCCGACTGGCGCTCGCTGGTGGAAAAGTTTGTGAAGGAGCACGGCGATCAGGGCCACCTATGGACCACCACCATGAAGGGCGACTTGCCGGCGGACTGGGAGAAGCACTTACCAGACTTCAAAGATGCCAAACCGATGGCCACGCGCGTTGCCAGTGGCGAAGTAATCAACGCGCTGGCGCCGCACCTGCCGATGTTAATTGGCGGCTCGGCCGACCTGGGTGTTTCAAACAATACCGACATTAAGGACGGGGGCAGCTTTGAAGCGGGTCAATACGACGGCCGCATTCTTCATTTCGGCGTGCGCGAACACGCGATGGGTTCAACCCTAACCGGGATTTCATTGAACGGCGGACTGATTCCATATGGCGGCACCTTCATGACCTTTTCGGATTACATGCGTCCGGCAATTCGCCTGGCCGCCCTTTCCGAAGTCCAGGTCATTTACGTTTTCACTCATGATTCAATTGGCTTGGGCGAAGATGGACCAACGCACCAGCCGATAGAACACCTGGCCGCGCTGCGCACGATTCCACACCTGTTCGTCATTCGCCCTGCCGACCCAGCGGAAGTCGCAGAGGCGTGGCGGATCGCGATCCTGCGACGAAATGCGCCCACCGCATTGGCGCTGACACGTCAGAAAGTCGATTTAATCGATCGCACACGGTTTGCGAAAGCTGAAGGTTTACGCCGCGGTGGGTACATTCTTGCGGAGACTGAGGAAGGAGTTGGCCCGCAACTGATTCTGATCGCCACCGGTTCTGAAGTTTCGCTGGCACTTCAAGCGCGCGAGAAACTGCAAAGCGAGAGCGTTGCTACGCGCGTGGTTTCAATGCCCTGTATCGAACTATTTGAAGAGCAAGACCAGGCGTATCGCGACGCAGTTCTGCCGCCCGCAGTCACTGCTCGACTCGCCATTGAAGCCGGTGTGCGACAAGGATGGGACCGCTACGTTGGACCAGAGGGCGAAGTAATTTGTCTCGATCGTTTTGGCGCTTCAGCGCCGGGCGATGTAGCCATGCGCGAATTAGGCTTCAATCTGGAAAATGTTTTGCAGCATGCGAGAGCTCTAATTTAATTAATGCGAATCGCGATCGGTGCCGATCACGGAGGTTATCCACTTAACGAGCGCGTCATTGAAGAATTGCGCGCCGCCGGCCATGAGTTAACTGATTTTGGCACGCACGACGGATCGCAACCTGACGACTATCCTGATTACGCATTAAAAGTTGGGCAGGCAGTACAAAAGGGCGAGGCTGAGATTGGCATTTTGATCTGTGGCAGCGGCGTTGGCGCCGCGGTGGCTGCAAACAAACTCAAAGGCATTCGCGCCGCGCTCTGCGGTGATACCTACTCCGGTCACCAATCACGCGAACATGACGATTGCAACGTGCTTTGTTTAGGAGCGCGGGTTGTAGGCGAAGAACTCGCTTTGGATATTGTGCGCGCGTTTGTCGCCGCTCGATTCAGCGGTGAAGAACGCCATCGACGAAGACTGGATAAGATTGAGGCAATTGAAAAGAAAGAGCGGGGGCAGTAGAGTGGCATAAGTCTATGCCACTGAGCTACCCCGCTCTTGCCTTATCCTAAACTACAAACCTGAGCACGCCTGGCATGATTTGAAATTCCACCGGAGTAAATCCACGGACGTTTCCATCAGCTTCAATCGGCATCGCATCTTCGGATTTGAAGGTTTCCACGCGCGCTCGTGTTCCCTGCGTGATGCGCACCTTTGGATTCGCAATGTGCCCGCCCTTATGAATTCGGGCTAGCTCGCGCATTACCTGCGCGCGCGACAGACCTGAAGCGGACACCACGTCAAGTTTCCCATCATCGACCTTTGCCTCCGGCGAAAGCATCATGCCGCCCCCTGCGTAAAGTCCATTGGCAACCGCAGCCAAATTCATCTCGCCTTCATAAGTTTCGTCATCGACCGTTATGCGCGCTCGTCGTTCCCGCCAGGCGAACAGACTTCCAAGCGCCGCAGCCGCGAATCGCGCTTCCCCTGAGAATGAGCGCATGAGATTTCCCTGAGCAGCGACGCGCGCCGCGGTCTCGCCACCAATTCCCATAGTGGAAGCGTTAATACAAATGAAGGGCGTTCGATAGTTGTCGCAAATTCCATATAGCACATCCGTCTGCCGCGTGCTGCTGCCCCCATCGTTGCGGCAATGCGCAACCAGGACATCGATCCAATGCTGGAGAGTTTCACGCCGGCCCCTCAAACCGCGCGCAAAATCATCGCCCGTTCCGGCCGGCAGAATCGCCAGTGAAGCGGCGGGATTTATCAAAGTAGGCAGTTGCTCCAGCTGATCGGAAAACCGAAACAGGCCTTGTGCCGCTTCACTCAACGTGCCATCGCCGCCGACTGTGGCAATCGTCGTTACTCCCGCCTTCAGCGCCTCGCGAGTTTTTGCAGTGGCATCGCCGGCATGCGTTGTTTCGCAAGAATCAAATTCGATGGCGTTCGCTTCAAGCTGATCGCGAATTCCGGGCCAAGCTTGCCGCGCCCGGGCAGCGGCGTTGTTAATGATTATGAGCAGGGGCTTCATGCGATGAGTTGAATGGTAGATGAGAAATAATAAATGAGATACCGAAAATCCTCCGGTTGATGTCCAGGCAATTTTTCTCTGGTGCGTCCTTTGTGTTCTCTGTGACTCGGTGGTGAATCTTTATTAGCGACCCACTCACCACAGAGACACAGGAGCACAAAGGACGCACAGAGTAAGATTGAAGTTAGCGCATCCCAACATTTCCCCAAGCTTCTTTATTTTGGGTGCAGCACTTACTATCGGTTCATGAAAGCAATAATCATCACGGCTCCCGGTGGTCCTGAAGTTTTAGAGATAGGCGAAGTGGAAACGCCGCCGCTGCCAACAGCCGATCGCGTGCGTGTGCGCGTGCGCGCAGCGGGTTTGAATCGTGCCGATGTGTTACAGCGCCAGGGTCACTATCCCGCGCCGCCCGGGTTCCCACAGAACGTTCCCGGTCTTGAATTTGCCGGCGAAGTCGAAGCGGTAGGTGAAGAAGTACGCGCCTGGAAGATTGGACAGCGTGCATTTGGAATTATCGCTGGTGGGGCGCAAGCGGAATACATTGTTGTGCCGGAGAACCATCTCGCAGAAATTCCAGCCAACCTCGACTGGCCACAGGCAGCAGCGGTACCGGAAGTGTTCATAACAGCGCACGATGCATTGTTCACTTGGGCGAATTTGCGCTCCGGAGAAACCATGCTGGTCCATGCCGCCGGATCCGGCGTGGGTACGGCAGCGATTCAGCTTGCCCGTGCCGCTGGTGCAACCGCGTTTGGGACTTCGCGGACCGCAGACAAACTCGAACGCGCCAAAGCATACGGTCTCAACAACGCAGTGGCGGTAGGCGCAGATCCGCAAGCGATGGTTGCCCCGCTTATGGAATGGACCAATGGCCGTGGTGTGGACGTAATCATCGATCTGGTTGGCGGCGCCTATCTGGGAGCAAACCTAAACGCCTTGGCTAGTCAGGGTCGTCTAGTGCTGGTTGGTACTACGTCGGGCGGGAAAGCTACCTTGGATTATCACATCGCGATGGGCAAGCGACTGACGATTATGGGAACGATGTTGCGTGGCCGTTCACTGGAAGAGAAAGCGACCGCGACCCGATTGTTTTCAGAGCAGGTAGCGCCGCTATTAGCGGCTGGGACAGTGAGCCCGGTGGTTGATCGGGTTTACAAAATTGAAGAAATTCGCGCTGCGCATGCGCGCATGGAAGCAAATGAAAGCTTTGGCAAGATTGTTCTTATATTGTAGGACAGACATTCCTGTCTGTCCTCCTTCTGAAAACAAAAGGACAGGCAAGAATGCCTGTCCTACTTTTCGGTTCGAGTAAGCTAAATTCAGCTTAGCCCCGGGCGCGGGCGCGCCTGGCAGCGAGTGCCAACTCGCGGGCACGTGGCATTGCTGCTACAGCGCGGGCGATTTGTGGATCGCTATCGTTGAAGACTTGAAGCGCAGAGACGGTGCCGAACGCAGCCGTGGTCAACTCATAGCGCAACTGCCGCTCGACAAACGGACGGGCGCGATCCAATTGCTCCGAAGTCACTTTGAAAACCGGCTTGCCTGCAACGTACTGCTTGAAGTCTTTATATAGCGCATCCGTCACCGGATAATCTGTTGGCAGCAAGTCGTGTTCAAACTGGATTGCGTGTTCCACTTTGTAGTTTTCAAAGCCGGCGACGCGCCCCGTGGTCAGCTCCAGAGCGAATGCAAAGATCGCATCGCTCAGGCGCGCTTCCGACGGCGTGATTTTGCCGGGCTTCACCATTTCATCAGGCGCAATTCCGCCGCCACCATACACCGCACGACCAGTGTCCGTTTTGCTCTCAGCGCCGGTCGGAGTTGCCGGTTCTTTGTTGCCGCCCACGCCGCCGTGAGTGTAGTAATCATAGACGCCACTGTTTGAATAATCGCGCTGGATCAGACGGCCCGAAGGCGTGTAGTACTTTGCCACCGTCAACAGTAAAGCCGAGTCGTATTCGAGTTGAATTGGAAGTTGGACCAGGCCTTTGCC
>JBDUCC010000082.1:0-11334 GCA_040003675.1 bacterium
TGAGTACTGAAGAAAAAGATCGTGATGATGTAATGGAGCGTCTGCTCGAACTGGGTGGCGACAAGAAATATCTCACTTTTGACGATCTAAATCGCGAACTGCCTGACAACGTCGTCTCTCCCGACGATATCGAAGACGTCCTGCAAAAACTTGAAGGCTCAAACATTCCGGTCGGTGACTCGGACGAGAGATTGCTTGCGCAAGCGGCTGCAGTCGCCACCGATGACGAGGACGGCGTCGATCAGGATGCCGAACTTGATCTTTCGGCGGGCTCGCTCGAAAAAACGAACGATCCAGTTCGCTTGTATCTGCGCGAAATGGGAGTGGTGCCGCTCCTGACTCGTGAAGGCGAAGTTGCGATTGCTAAAAGAATTGAGCGCGGCCAGCTTAAAACTCAAAAAGCAATTTCGCGTTCGCCGATTGCCGTGAAGGAACTCCTAAAAATCGGTGAAGAACTTCAGTCAGACGCTGTGAACATTCGCGATATTGTCATTTTCTCGGAACAGGCTGAGCTGACCGGCGATGAAGACAAGGCCGAAGAATATAAGGCCTGGAGCATTGAAGGCATTGAGAACATTCGCAAGCTCTTCAAGCAGGGTTTGAAAGATTGGGACAAACTTCGCGAAGAACAAAAGGCCACGCGCGGTAAGAAGAGCAAAAAGTTGCTGCGACTGCGGCGCAAAGTCGCGCGCATGAGACTGGAAATTGCCCAGGAAATAGGACGCCTTAACATCACTGAGCGTGCTCGTCAGCGTTTGATCAACGCCATTCGCGCTGTTCAAAAAGAAGTGCGCGATGCTGAACGCGAGATTGAAAGTTTCACTGAGAAACTCAATCGCAAGCGTATCAAGGCCGACGATCAGAAGGAGTTCAAACGTCGCGTAGCAGTCGCAAAGAAGCACTTGCAGCAGATTGAGAGCGTGCACAACGTTAGTCCGGTGGAAATTAAACGGGCATTGCAGTCGATCGTGATAGGTGAGCAACAAACCGGGCAAGCAAAGCGTGAACTGGTAGAGGCAAACCTCCGCCTGGTTGTGTCAATAGCCAAGAAATATACCAATCGAGGCCTGCAGTTTCTCGACCTGATTCAGGAAGGCAACATCGGGTTAATGAAAGCAGTCGATAAATTTGAATGGCGGCGTGGCTACAAATTTTCGACTTACGCAACCTGGTGGATTCGCCAGGCAATCACGCGCGCTATCGCCGATCAGGCGCGTACCATTCGCATTCCGGTACATATGATTGAAACCATTAACAAGTTGATCCGTACCTCCCGCGCGCTCGTTCAGGAGCTGGGCCACGAGCCGACGAGCGAAGAGATTGCCTTCAAGATGGACATCCCGGTTTCAAAAGTCCGCAAAGTTTTGAAGATTGCCCAGGAGCCTATCTCGCTTGAAACACCGATCGGCGAAGAAGAGGATTCGCATCTGGGTGACTTCATTGAAGACAAGTCGATTTTAAATCCGGCAGATGCGGTCGTCGCTTCAAACCTACGGGAGATAACGGATGAAGTGCTGGCTACACTGACGCCGCGCGAAGAAAAAGTCATTAAGATGAGGTTTGGTTTAGGGACGACGGGTTCAGAACATACGCTGGAGGAAGTGGGCCAACATTTTGCCGTCACCCGCGAGCGCATACGGCAGATTGAAGCGAAAGCATTGCGCAAGCTGCGTCACCCATCGCGCTCCCGCAAACTGAAAGCCTTCCTGGAAAACACGCAACGATAATTCACTGGACAAAAGAAAGGCGCTGAAGAGCTTCAGCGCCTTTTCTATTTAGTTGGAAGTGCGAACACCGATGTTACTTGAAAGTAAGAAAGGCTGTGCTCTTAACCGTCTGATCGAAATTGTACTGGTAAATGTAACCAGGGAACTCTATCGGTTTTGTATATCGAACGGTCACTTCAATCCGGTTATCACGTTGGGCAGGCTCAATAACTGCATCCGGCGGTACGCCATATTCCGGTGCAGCCTTCACCAACTGATCTTTCACCCACGTGGCGGCATAACCCTGTGTTGAGGCAACGTCCACGTTGTGCTGCATTAAGTCCTTGAATAGATAAGCCTGGTAGGCAACGGGTATATACATGTATCCCAGATATGCCACGACGCAAATGACTGTCATGACGAGTATGAACTTTAAACGCGCGCTACCGCGCTCGCTTGTTCTCTCGTTCGTATTCATTCGTAAGTCCTCTTTCGCAAGGCATCTCGAATTGATGCTTTCAAACTGGCCCTATCGATTTCTTTGTTACTGACGATTCTTGGCCGGCCGATTCGCTCCAGCAAAACCCATTGCACCGCGCCGCGCACGCTTTTCTTGTCGCGTGAGATCGCATTAATGATCGAGGCGACGTCGAGATCGTCCGCCGCGGGCAACTGGCCACAAAGCCGGACGCCTCTTCGCAGCGATTCTAACTCTGATTCATCGAGTAGGCCTAGATTTTTCGAAAGTTCGCCGGCCACCAACATGCCCCATCCCACTGCTTCACCGTGACGAAAGCGTTGATAGTTCGTCAGGCTTTCCAGCACGTGACCCACCGTGTGGCCAAAGTTCAGGACCCGCCGTGAACGTCGATCGGTGCGCCCCGGATTTTCTCGTTCATCGGCTCGTACAATCGAAGCCTTAAAAGCACAATGGGACGCTATGAGTTTTTCAAGCGCCGGCGAAACCGCCACTCGTCCACTTCTGAGCTGCGAGAGATAGTCGGTCGTCTGCTTATAGAGTTTGCGATTGCCAACGGCCCCCTGCTTAATGCATTCGCACCAACCCGATGTCAGTTCACGCGCGGGTAGCGTCTGAATGGTTGCGACGTCAGCAATAACAATACGCGGTTGTTGAAAGGTGCCAGCGCGATTTTTTCCACTGGAAAGATTAACGCCCACTTTGCCACCGACCGACGAATCTACTTGTGCGACCAGCGTGGTCGGTATTTGCACAAAAGAGATACCTCGCAAGTAAATCGCGGCTGCAAATCCTGCGAGATCTCCTGTTACTCCACCACCTAACGCAACCACTCCATCTGTCCGTTCAACGCCTTGACTGCTCAAAAATTGTACGGCCCGGTTCGCTGTCTCGAGTGATTTGTAGCGTTCGCCATCACCCATCAGGAAGCAAGACACCAGGAAACCGCTCGCTTCCAGGGTCTCTACCACCGCCGGACCATAAAGATTGAACACCTTTTTGTTTGAAACTAGTGTGAGGCGTTGCGCTTGCCGGCCAAGGGTGCGTCGAATGTTTCTGCCGGCAGAAGGAAGAAGTTTCTGACCGATTACGATTTCGTAGGTGGAGGATTGTGCCGGGACCTTAACTGTCACTCGTTGCACTACGAATCTCCTGTTTTCAGATAGTTGACACGGACCATCAACGCTCAGCTGGGAGGGCGCATTCTAGCACGAGATTTTTGGCGGAAATTCGTTGTAAGAAGGTTGGATCAAAAAGCGGATGGGCGCGACAAACGTGGGAGTACGTCGCGCCCATCCATATTCGTGGTCACTGTCCTCACCCCAGCAACCACTTGAGACGGAGGATTCACCAACCGTCTCTCTTGCCCCACAATATACCTCGCAACAGTTATGCCGTGCAAGAAAGTTTTTGCTAAGAAAGTTAGGGATGACGATTTGCGAATACTCTTAATAACTCTCAAGAAAATGGACAAAAAACCGACCCCCACTAAGCTTACTGACGGTGTAATTATTGCAGAGTTTGAGGGTAAAATTTCTACGACCAAAGCGGCCAAAGTCAACCCAGAGTTTGTTCGATCACGCCCGCAAGTCGGCGCGCAAACTTTTCAATTTGCGGTTGACTTTCACCTTCAAGCATCACCCGTGCCAATGGTTCAGTACCCGAATAGCGCAACAACAAACGACCGCGAGAACCCAACTCGTTTTCAATTTCGCGGGAGGCTTCAGTAATGGACGGGACCTCAGCGAAGGCAAGTTTTTGCGCCACCTTTACGTTGATAAGGATTTGTGGAAACACCTGAAAACCCTCAGCCAGTTGCTGCAAAGATTTTTGTTCGTCCGCAATCACTCGCAGCACGCAGAGCATCGTAATCAGACCATCACCGGCCAGGCTCAGTTTCGGAAGGATGATGTGTCCCGACTGTTCGCCGCCTAGTGTTGCTCCGCTTCGCAATAGTTCCTCCAAAACATATTTGTCGCCAACATCGGTGCGGACCAAACTGAGCCCGCGCGATTTCAGGGCGAGCTCAAGACCCACATTGCTCATGACGGTGGCCACGACAATTTGCTGCTTTAGTTCGCCGCGCGCGCTTAGATAGTTTGCCAGCACCCACAAAATGCCATCGCCGTTTACCAGTTGGCCTTGCGCATCAACGAAAAGCGAACGATCGGCGTCGCCGTCAAACGCCACGCCTAGATCGGCGTGCTGCTTAAGAACTTCCGACTGTAACTGCTCAGTATGTAGCGACCCGCAGTTCAGATTTATGTTGCGGCCGTCGGGAGTGTTGTTGATGGCGATAACTTCAGCGCCAAGTCGTTTTAGCAGGGCGGGAGCCAGCGCCGAGGCGGCGCCATTGGCGCCATCAACGACCAATTTGATTCCGGACAGCGAAAGACCTCGACCAATTTCGTCTGCTAGAAAGTCGAGATAACGGGACTGCAACGACTGCGCTTCAACACTATTTAGAGAAGCGGGCAATGCGTCTGAACCATTAACGGCTGTTGCACGCTGGTTTTGTGTTTGCGAAAAAATGTCTTTCTCGATCAGCCGCTCAGTCGCTTCATCAAGCTTGCTTCCTTGCGCTGCAAATATTTTGAGCCCGTTGTCCTGGTATGGATTGTGAGAAGCGCTGATCACAACGCCGGCGTCTGCTGAAAGCACACGCGCAAGATAGGCTACCCCGGGCGTGGTGATGACGTCGCCCGATTTCAGGTCCCCACCTGCCTCTGTAACGCCGCGGGCAAATGCCTGCTCAAGCCACGGTCCAGACTCACGCGTGTCTCGTCCAATTACAATCAATGGCGCTCGAGACAGTTTTTCTTGCAGATGATTTGCAAGAGAGGCACCAACAATCTCAACCGTGGCAGCGTCGAGTGGAAACTTTCCGGCTTCGCCACGCATGCCGTCAGTGCCAAAAAGTTTTTTCATTGACAATGCTGCGCGAATGCAGAATGAAACTAATCGACGATGAAGGGCCGACGCGTTCGGGTCCACGCAAGGCTTTCCCTTGCGCTGATAAACGTGAGATGACCATCGCTGGGTTTTTTCGCGACGATTTCCACGTGAATATCCACCGTTGGGTCAATCACATCGACTTTGGGATCAGGAATATTTATCGCCACGTTTGCCAGATTAAAACTTTCCTTTTTTCCGTCGAGCCAAACTGTTTCGGTTGCCGCCTTATGAAGTGCATTTACACGATCGGCCGGCCCACGCAGCCGAACCCTAGCGGGATTAGCCGTGAAGCCTGCCAATTCATAGCCTTCAGGCAGTGTTCCCTCAAATTTGACCTCCACATCAAGTAAGGTCTCGACTCTTGGTTCAAGCCTGATTGGCAGTGTTGCCGGATGAAACCCCTGAAGCACCACGCCTTCGGGTAAATCCATTTGCACCCTATCACTCGACAGCCGCACGATTCGTTCCCCCGGCTTCTGATCGCTGATGTCTACGGTCGCGACCAGATCGCGTGGGCTAATGCGATCAAGTTTAGCTGGGCTTCCCCTTAAAACGACTTCGATTGTCGATGGCAATTCGTTGCTGATCTCCAAACCTTCATGTCTCAGAAAGTTTAATTGCACACCGGATACGCGCACGGTGACCGGTGTGTTTTGTCCAGTGACTGCCAACCAAAGCGCTAAAGTGATCACGAGCGCCAACAGCTTCAATAACCAATCCTCAAGAAACACTTTGCGCAATGCCCGCTCAATGGCCGACGGCGCTTTTGGGATCGCAGTTATCTCTGGTTCGTCGTCAATATCCTGAAAAGGCATAACTAACTTTCAATCGCGGTTTTGATTTTGTATTCAACTCGTCCGCTTGATCAAATTGACGCGACTTCTTCAGTTTCAGTTTCCGGCTTCGGCGCCTTGTCCTGCTCCCGTTCCTTCTCTCGCTTCGGCGAAACTTCGAGGGCCAGCGAAATGGCAGCGCGTAGTTTTGGCGCATCCAGTCCACGTTTGATCTCGCCGCGCTGCACGATGGAAATCAGACCAGACTCTTCTGAAACCACCACGGCCACCGCATCTGTGTCTTCAGTGACGCCAAGTGCAGCGCGATGACGTGTACCCAGGTCGCGCGAAAGCCGCGGGTTAAGTGTTAGCGGCAGGAAACATGAGGCAGCGGCCACGCGATGACGTCGCACGATCACTGCACCATCATGCAGCGGCGATTCCGTATTGAAGATGCTGATTAGCAGATCGTAACTAAGTTCGGCATCGAGCTTTACGCCGCCATCAATGATGTTTTTGAGTCCTACGTTGCGCTCGATCACAATCAATGCGCCGGTCTTGGTTGAAGACAAGGTCGTGGCGGCGAGAATAATTTCATCGTACACACCTTCGCCAAACTGTCCCAGGTGCCTCTGCGTGAAAGGCATGCGAAAACGATTGCCGAAAGAAATCAGCGCCTGCCTGATCTCGGCCTGAAACAGCACGATGATGGCCACCCCGATATAGAGCAAGGCGCCGCGCAGCACAAATTCCAGAGTGGCGAGATCTTCTTTTACGGCGAGCCAGTAGAGGAGGGCGAAAGCGCCAATAGCGGCCGCCATGGGGGCGGCGCGAGTCCCACGAACGAGCTTCAAAACTGCATACACAAGCAAGAAGACAAGGACGATATCCGCGATGTTGCGCGGCTCACCAAGTCTTCCCAGATACTCCGTGTATGGCAGTAGTAAAAGCATTAGCTGGTTTGAAACTCCGGATTTGATTTTTACTGTTCAGCAAGGACAATTTAGTTTCACCAAAACCGGATCGAAATCTCCCGCATCTAGGCAACATGCTCAGGAATGACTTTACTCTTTGCACCGATCTTATGGCCCTTCCGTGCTGTCTCGAGAAAGATTAGTGCAACCTTCGGCTCGGCTTTCATGATCAAACTTTCGATCTCTTCGTTGGTTTTTTCAATATCATCCGTCACCAGATCCTTGCGCAGATTCACATGCGCGTTGATTAGAATCTGTTTAGGAGCGAGATGCATGGTCAGAATCTCAACCACTTTCACAACGTTCGGATGACTTTCAATGGCTTCGGTGATCGCTCGAACAGTTTTGGCGCTGGCTGCTTCACCCAACAACAAAGCCCGAGACGTACGGGCCAATACAAAAGCTACGATTGCCAGCACGATGCCGATCAGAATTGATGCCAGTCCATCCCAATATGAACCGGCCCCCGGGCCTGAGTGATGCTCGGTTAAATACAATCCTGCCGCCGCAATCAAGATACCGAGCAAGGCTGCAGAGTCTTCAAAGAGCACCGTCTTGGCGGTTGGGTCTTTCGACTCACGCAAATATTGAAAGAACGTCAAGTGTTCGGACCGCGCCTCTTTCAATTCCTGATATACGGCGAGACTTATCGACGCGGACTCTAACAAGAATGAAATGCCGAGTACCAGATAGGCCCAAAACAGATTCTCGGGAGCATGCGGGCTTTTTAGTTTCGCCGCGCCTTCATAGATGGCATAAGTCGAACCTACGCCAAAAATGAAAATCGCCGCGATGAACGACCAAAAAAAGCGTTCCTTTCCATAACCAAAAGGGTGTTTCTTCGAAGCCGGCCTCTGGTAAAAGCGTAAACCCAGTAGGAGAAAAACCTGATTGGTCGTGTCTGCAATGGAATGCAGTGCTTCGGCCATCATGCCCGACGAGCCGGTGACGAACGCCGCCGCGAGTTTCATTATGGCAATCAACCCATTTGCAAAGAGCGCCCCTAGTACTGCCAGCATCAATCAATCCTTAAGGCACGAGATAATAGCTCCGCTGGATTATCGCGAAAAAACAAGGGCGTGGCAATGGTGTTTTTGGTTACGAATTCGTGCCGATGAAAAACACGATTGGAAGTGAACCGGTTGCGCTATACAGAACCAGGATTTGAGGTGTTGATAAAATGGCCGTGGCCACTCGTTATCACTTCCGATTTCGAGTAGGTTTCGCTAATGGCGCGAGGGACTTTTTCGAGCGCTTGATAATTTTCCCGCTTTGCAGAAAACCAACCAGCTCGCCGTGATTGTTCACTACCACCAACGATCCCACTCCGTTGTCTTGCATCATCGCTTTAGCAGACTCCAGCGTGATTGAGACGTCGACAAACAATTGCGGATTAATAGTGCGCATGACGTTTTTCACCTGCGTGGTGTGCCACTCTTCGCGAGGCAGTGATTTTAGATCTTCGAGCGCGAGAATTCCGTGCGCGCGCCCAGCTAAGGCAACCGGAAAACTTGTTTGCCGATGCAAGGGCAAAACCTCGTCGATCAGTTTGCTTATCGTCATTGCCGGATCAATCGCAACGGGCGGCGACATGACATCACCGGCGGTAAGCAGCCGCGTATTTTGCGCCCCCTTAACTACTTTGGCGGCGGTATCGAGTAGAAACAAACCGACAAGGATGGACCATCCACCCATGAAGTAAGGTTGTGAAGGCCGCCAACTCGGCGCAATGATGATGTATATGCCAAACAAGATCAGCGTGCCGCCGATTAGAATGCCGCAGATACCAGACATGCGCGTCGCTTCCTGGATGCTGCCGCTTTTGCGCCACAGCAGCGCGCGCAAGACACGACCGCCATCCAGCGGATAACCGGGAAAAAGATTGAACACGGCCAACAGCAAGTTGCCCCAGGCGATTAGAAAGAAGACTACGACGGTGGCATTGTAGTTTCCCAGCGCAGCGATTTTGGTAGCAGCAAAAGCAAGCAGCGCAAAAAGAAAACTTGCGGCTGGACCAGCAATAGCGATGCGCAATTCCGCGCGCGGATTTTGCGGTTCGGTTTTTAGTCTGGCCAAACCCCCAAACGGATGAAGCACAATCTCTTCGATCTCAATTCCTTCGGCGCGGGCCATTAAAGCGTGTGAAAGTTCGTGGCCAAAGACAGAAAGGAACAGGCCGGCGGTGGTGATTAGTCCCAGTATCCAGGCGGTAGCTGAAGCAAGAGGTGGCAAGCGGACGTTGCCCAGTTGAATCGAGTGGCTTTGTAGATTGCTTGAGATTAGCCAGATGCTCAGTGCTACCACTGCAAACCAGCGATAGTCGATGCGCACCGGAATACCGTAAATGCGAGCTATCGTAATGCGGCGGGTGAATAACTGACCGAGCGGCATAACGGAAGGTCAGACAAAATTAAAATGCGCCGCTTGCCTTTTGCCAGTCAACCTCCCACAAAACGACCGGCTGCTGGCGGTTTTTGACGCTGATTGGTTCGCGCGGTTTTAGCTTATACCGGCTTCGAGCGGCTTTCGCAGTTGCGTCGCTGACGAGAATCTCGCCACCTTTTGCGTTCGACTCCAGACGGGAGGCAGTGTTGACGGTATCGCCAATCGCGGTGTACTCCGAGCGGCGTTCCGAGCCGATGTACCCGACCGTCACCTCGCCGGTATGCAAACCAATCCCGACGCCGATTTCCAACAAACCTTCCTGACGGAGTTCCATGTTGATGCCAAGAATGCGGCGTTGCATCGCGACGGCAGCATTCAGAGCATTAGCGGCATCTTCGGGAGTAGTGGTAGGCGCGCCAAAAAGTGCCATCAAGCCGTCACCCAAATATTTATCGAGTGTGCCACCGTGCGCAAAGATGATGTCGGTCATCGCGGAGAAATAACGATTGAGCAAGTTGACAATTTTTTCCGGTGGCGCGTGTTCAGAGATGCGGGTGAAGCCGCGAATGTCAGCAAACAAAATGGTGATTGTTTGATTGACGCCGCCGAGCTTAAACGACTCGGGATTTTCCAGCATCTGCTTCACAACATACTCGGGTAAGAACCGGCTGTAGTTTGCTCGGGCTACTTCCTCGCGGGCCAACCGCTCGTGTGCGCGCGCATTCTCGACAGCGATGGCGGTTTGGGCAGCGACTGCACTAATCAACTCGAGATCGTCGGGCTTGAAAGCAGCAAAAGGATCTAACCGGTCCGCATAGATGGCGCCATGAACGCGCGACTCTCCTATCAGCGGGGCGCAGATGGTCGAACGAACGCCCTGCGAAACAATTGAGTCAACGCCTGCAAATTGTTCGTCAGATGCTGCGTCCTGCGAAAGCAACGCCACGCGATCCTTCATAACTTTTCGCGTGATGGTGCGGCCGATGGTTAATTTACGAGCGTGATTATTTAGACTTTCGTCGCGCGCGCGCATCGCGATTGGGTTTAGTACGACGTCCTCGGGATTTTCCTTGCCGTTGCCTTCAGCCAGCAGGGCGACGACGCGATCCGCGGGCGTCGAACGAAAAATAATGTCCGTCGCCTTTGCAAAGATAGTTTCCAAATCAAAAACTGAGCCGAGCGTTTTGCTCATTTCATACAGCGCGCTAAGTATGTTTGCCTTCCGCTGTAATGCTTCGAGCACTTTATCCCTGGCGGGCGAGGTTGGCGCGAGGGAAGCTGCCGGTACTTCGGTTTTACTGTGAAGCACCGTGTGCATTACATCGTTAGCAGAGATTAGGAGTTGCGTGTGGCCAAGCGGCTTGTCGTCGTAACGAACGTCAGTGGTGCGCTCTTCTGCGGGCTGTTCAAAACGCAAAGTGCTGGCGCCGATGGTTATGCGATCGCCGTTTCTTAATTGGTACTCGAGATGCGGCCCGCCGTTGACGAAAACTTTATTTGCGCTGCGCCGCAACTGTCCGTTGATTACCGCGCCGTCGACCAGCATAAAGGACCCATCGTCAACGGATTTTATGTGGGCGTGATAACGCGACGCGCGCGGGTCATCCAGCACAATCGTGTTGTCAGGAGCGCGGCCGATTGAGCAAACCGACGACTGCACAAAGTCGTATTGCCACTGCCTGCCGCTTGCGTCGGTAATTTTTAGGAAGGCCATGACGTATGAAAACGAAAGCCCAGAAGAAGTTGTCAGAACGAGAATGCCGGGCCGAGCGAATGACGGCGGGACAATCAGCTAGTTACCGTTTCGGCACTCGATCCTAACAGGATGATCTGTAAAGTGACAACTCCATTGTTTTGGTTGCAGACATGGGTTGCCTGATTCCGTATAATGTAGACCTTCGCGCTCGAGTGCAAACCGGCAAGACTTGTCTTATGAGTTCCCTCACTAGAAACACAATTGTCCTGGTGCTGCTCTCTTGTTGTGCCGGCCTGCCTTCGCTGGCCCACGCACAAACGAAAATCTCAAAGAAGACTTCAAGTGCCAGCGTTTCTGGCCGCGTTAC
>JBDUCC010000083.1:0-11239 GCA_040003675.1 bacterium
CACTATTTAGATCGAACCTGCCGATCACACGAGTCGTAAGACGCTCCAGACTGAAGTAGCGAGCGCGCGTCGTGTATGCATTAACGACTACGAATAAGGGGAAGAGTACGAGCGCAGCAGTAATGAACAAGCAAGCGCAGGACAGCCATAGATGCGGAAAAAGAGAAGGATGGAGAGAACATGAAGTCAAACAAAAAGGCAGGAAGACTCGCAGGCTTACTTTACTTAATGGCGGCACTCACGGGAGGCTTCAGTCTCTTTTATATTCGATCCAAAGTGATCGTACCTGGAGACGCCGAGGCGACCGTCGCTAACATAATGGCGTCTGAGTTTTTGTACCGCGCAGCAATCGTCAGTAATCTTGCCTCACAGTTCTTCATGTTCTTTTTCGGATTGACCTTGTTCCAGTTGTTTAGGGAAGCTAATAAATTTTGGGCGACGGTGTTTTTAGTCTCGGTGACGTTGACGGTCGGTCTGGCGGTTGGTAATACACTGAATCATTTCCAGGCCCTATTACTTTTGGGCCAGGCTGATTACTTGAAAGTCTTCAATCCGGCCCAACTTAATGCCCTGGCGATGACCTCGGTTAGGCTGGCTAACGGTTCGGGACAGGGCGTGCTCGAAATATTTTGGACACCATATTATTTTTCATTTGGATTGCTTGTCTTCAAATACCGGTTCCTGCCGAGAATCTTCGGTGTGTTGATGATGCTGATGGGCATTGGCTATGCGATTAATATCCTGGACAAATTCCTGGTCCCACAATTTCATCCTCTGGCGTTCACGCGGTTAGCGATGTCGCTTGGGGCGCTTGGAGGAATTCCCACTCTCCTTTGGCTTTTGATTAAAGGCGTAAACGATCCGCGGCCGTTAGTGCTGTCCCAGGGTTGCCAGAGCGCAACCCTGGGCTGAAATTGGCGAGCGCTTTCAGCGTTAGACTACCTATCTGTGTGTTCTGCGTAATCTGTGGATGGTTTATGTGTTTTGCGGCGCAGGGTAGAGTCGATCGAACTCCGGGTCGCCGTGAAGCATTGCGAGGTCGGGATCCTGGCGGGTCCAAATGGGATCTCGGAAACCTGCCTCCCAGGCTTTCTTGATGGCGACCAGCGCGTCGCCCGCATTGTTCATCGCGCAGAAGACACATGCAGTGTTGTATAAAATCATCGTATCGTCGGGACGCAGGGCCATGGCCATCGCCGCTTCCCGCTTGGCCTCTTCTAACCGGCCCTGCGTTGCGTAATCACCGGCCAGCAGAACTCGAGCACGCGCGTCTTCGGGCACCTTTTTCAAGTGCGCCTCGTAGATGGCGATCTCGCGATGAAGATAGTTCTTTAGCGCATCTGTCTTTCCGAGCGCCCCGAGTGCGTTGTGAATCGGGACGGTTATGTTGTAGTTCTCGCCGGAGTGCGCCAGCGCCTCCTCCATGATGTCCACGACTTCCTGGTATCGTCCGGCGGCGAAAAGGGCACGTCCCAGTAGATAGTAGCCACCGTCGTGATCGGGATTCCGGCTTAACGCCATCCGGATCTTGTCGACGGCCTCGCCGTAACGCCCGCCGGCGAACATGACCCACGCCTCGGCGCATTGGATCTCCGGAGCATCGTGGCCTTTCGCGATCGCCTTCTGCGTCGCGGCAATGGCCCGATCGATCCACTGCTGTTGCCGCTCGAAGTGGTAGTAGTACTCGGCGCAGACGTTTGCCAGCCCTGCGTGAGCTAGAGCAAAGTCGGGATCGAGTGCGACCGCGTTCTCATACATCTGAAGAGCAAACTGTAGATCCTGACGTCCGACCTGACGGGCATAATTTCTCCCTCTCAGATAGAGATCGTAGGCCTGCAGGTCCTCGGTCGGTTTCGCGGAGAGGGCCTGCTGCTCCTGCGGCGAGAGCGTGATGCGCAACGCAGCGGCAATCTTCTCAGCGATCTCGTCCTGCACTTCGAAAACGTCCTTCATCTCGCGATCGTATCGTTCCGACCAGAGTGGAAAATCTGTGGCGGCGTCAACTAGCTGAGCGTTGATGCGCAGGCGCGCGCCCGCTCGCCGCAGGCTGCCGGCCAGCACATAAGAAGCGCCGAGCTCTTTTCCAACCTGTCCGGCTGTCACCGATTTGTCGCGATAGTTCAGCACCATCGCTCGAGAGAAAGTCTTCAGTCCCTTAATCTTCGACAACTCTGTGGTGATGTCCTCAGTGATACCGTCGCGCAGATACTCGTCTTCTTTCATGCCGCTCAAATTCTCGAAGTACAAAACGGCGATGGAATGATCCTGAAGCGTCGATGCGGCGCGTCGTGTTCCACTCGGACTAGTGGCGTGTTGTCCAGAGTTGAGATCGCGCTTCAATCTTTTGAGTGCCGTCTTTAGATCAGTGGCGCTCTGATATCGCAGATCGCGATCCTTCTCGAGCGCCTGTCCAATAATCCGGTTGAGTTCCGGCGGCAACGATTGATTGAGCTGAGTCAGCGGCGTCGGATCGCGATTGAGGATCGCGTCAAACACGACTGCGGAAGTCTCTCCATGAAACGGGAGCAAGCCGGTCGCCATTTGATAAAGAACAGTGCCAATCGAAAAAAGGTCCGTACGCGCGTCGGTGATTTCTCCGCGCGCCTGCTCCGGCGACATGTAAGCGACGGTGCCGATCGTTGCGCCGGCCGACGTTAGTTGGTCTTTGCGTACCGTGGCTACCATTGAATTTGGATCGGTGTCGTTGCGGCGATCAAACTTGGCCACGCCAAAGTCGAGAATCTTGGCCTGTCCCCGCGAGGTCACGAAGATGTTTGGCGGCTTCAGATCGCGATGCACAATTCCTTTGGAGTGTGCCGACTCGAGCGCGTCGGCAAGTTGCACGCCCAGCGTTAGCACCGACTCAAGGTCGAGTGGACCACGACGAATGCGATCGCTGAGTGCCTCGCCATCCAGCAACTCCATGACGATGAAGTGTTCCGACTCATGTTGCTCAATACCGTGGATTATGCAGATGTTCGGATGATTGAGTGCCGAGGCGGCGCGCGCCTCTCGTTGGAAGCGCTGTAGCAGACCCTCGTCACCCGCGAGTGCTGGTGTTAAGAATTTTAGGGCGACGTGGCGGCCCAGGTTGGTGTCTTCAGCTTCATAGACGACTCCCATGCCGCCCTCGCCGAGCTGCGAGGTGATGTGATAGTGCGAGATGGTCCTGCCAAGCATGGGCGCCTCCGTTCAGAGGTCAGAAGTCGGAGGTCAGACGTCCGATCATAAATCGTAAATGGTGCATCGTGAATCGAAAATCAACGATGATTAGATTTCGTTTGGACTGTCCTCTAAACTCTGACTTCTGACTTTGACTTGTGATCTCTGATCTCTGGGTTGTGGACAGGCAATAGTAGTACAGCAGGGCGTCGCGCACAAAACTTCACTCGCGGCAGGAATCATTTGCAATGACGTCAGTATCCCAACTCAGCGGAAAAGCGGGTGGGTTTCTTGATTGCCGATTGTCAATTGTCGAGTTCGGAGTGTCCAATTAATCCGTTCCCGCAACCAGCCAATTGGCAATCGGCAATCGGCATTTGGAAATCACAACATTGACAATCCAACCGCCTGCACATATAACGCAACCCTTACTATCCATCCAAAACATCCAAACTACACGTTCGAAAGGAATAACATTGTGAAGAAACAACATCTCCCCCTGATCGCCTTGGCCCTCCTGGCCGTTGCGAGTCTCGCCGTCGTCCAAACAGGCGCTAAGACGAAGTCTAACCCCGACAAAATGATCGTGGAAAAATCCCGAGCCACCTGGGAAGCCTATAAGAATCGAAACATCGCCGCGATGAAAGCTCTTACTGGCGAGGATTATGCGTCCAATTCGCTGACAGGAGCCTCAAATTTAAAAGAAGACATCGCCACGATCGATAAACTTACGATTGAGCACTACTCGATCGATGACCCGAAAGTCTCCTGGGTTACGAAAGATGTCGCGATCCTTCGCTACAAGTGCGATCTTAAGGGTTCATATAACGGAAAACCGTTTGCACCGGTCTATGCCACCGAGGTGTGGGTCAACCGTGCTGGTAAGTGGCAGATAGTTTCTTACCAGGAAACGCCGATGAGTTAGTGCCCTTTACAGCACCACCAGTCGGCGGCACTGCCGGCATATCAGTAGCCCACGGCGACGTGGGCTACTGTAAAGTCTGTTTCGCTCCAGCGGAGCGAAGCGGTTTATAGTCACCAGCAGGTCTAAAAAGTTCCCTCCATTAGGAGCGAAACGCAACCAGAGCTATTGACACTCGTCTGACAGAGTTGTAGGTTTCCCCTGCCAAAGTCATATCTTACCGATGACTGAATCCTAACGAGCCTCTTTTCCTCGCATTCGTTGATTCACCTTCATAGGTAATACCAGTGATTCCAGCTTGTTTGGTCGGAGGCATCCTGCGCAGATTGGCGGGCTGACTCCACGATCACTTCCTTTAAAGGAGAATAATCATGGCCACGAGAAAGTCTGCGAAAAAATCGTCAAGGAAATATGCGAAAAAAGCTGCCGCGAGCGGACCGAGACCGTTTTGCGGTATTCCGCCCAGACCCCTACCCCGATTAAGTGAAGCAGTGTCGTCCGACGTGCGTCGTACCGCGGCGATTATTTCAACTCGCTCAAAGTGGGTGAACAAAACCGTCTTGCACTATTGCTTCTTCACCGGCAATTCACATTTCAAAGTCCCGAGCGTGCAGGCTAATGCGATTCGCCAGGCATTTGCCAGCTGGAAGGCCATCGGCATCGGTCTCGAATTTCAGGAGGTCAATCAGATGAGCGAGGCAGAGGTCCGGATCGGATATTCGACCGCCGACGGGAGTTCTGCGTCCGCAGTTGGCCGGGATGTTTTAGACATTCCCTTAAATGAACCGACAACCGTTTACGGATGGGACCTGACTACCCATTACGGTAAAGGTACGGCTCTCCATGAGCTGGGCCATGTTTTCGGTATGGAGCACGAACATCAGAATCCCTTCGCCGGGATCAAATGGCATGAAGAGGCCGTATACACGTCGCTCGGCGGACCGCCGAACAATTGGTCGCGAAACAAAACCTTTCATAACATTCTCGAGAAACTCGATACTCAGCAGGTTCAGGGCTCCTCGTGGGATCCCGATTCGATTATGGAGTATGAATTCGAAGCCGGTTTGATCGATGAGCCTCAACAGTACGATGTCAATGGGCTCGTGCCGCCGGCAACTCTGTCGAACGCAGACAAGACTTGGGCGGCAAAGTGGTATCCGCCTTCCGTAGCACAGCCGTCAGGTCTGCAAGCATTTCAATCAGTTTCGGTGGAACTGGCCGCAGGGCAGCAGGTCGATTTTGTATTTCAGCCAACCGCGACGCGGAGATACACAATCGCTACCAAGGGCGCTTCGGATACTTTGCTTGCTCTGTTTGAAGAAATTGATGGACAACCGCGATATGTTACCGCGGACGATGACAGTGGCGAGGACCGCAATGCGAGTATTAACAATAAGTGCTTTGCAGGGCGGACTTATCACGTCAGGCTCCGCCTCTACTATCCTGGGCAGACTGGCATAACTTCGGTCAGCGTAACCTAGACGATCGCTCGAGGTGCAAAGGACCGGAACTCAATAGCCACGGTCGTCAGGTCGTGGATCCTTTTGGATTGAAGCGTTAAGGTCCGAAGGGCCGGCACACTCAGATGCGGTGTCGGCCCTTCGGACCTATTGATATTCTAATACCCAAGCCACGGCCTTACGGCTGCGGCTATTGACTGTCGGCACTTCGCGCCTGATTACGCGCGCCGCTGATCTCTAACTCCTGACTTCTGATCTCCTCCACTTCCACCCACGTCCCATTGAACGCTGCCGTCCCACAAACCGCGTCGATTGCTAAGTCATCCGTTACGTCGTTGATACTCCCACCGGCGTGTTGTTGCGCGACGTTTAATTGAATTCCCAGGCGGTCATGCCCCCAACCATGCGGAATGCTCACCACGCCTGGCATCATTTCATCCGATATCTCAAGCGGCACCACGACGCTTCCGACTCTTGAGCGCACCGAGACATCTTCACCTTGTCTCAAATGGCGCTGGGCTGCATCCATCGGGTGCATGAGGATTGTGCATTGCGGCTTGCCCCTCACCAGTCTTGCACTGTTATGCATCCAGGAATTGTTGCTGCGAAGGTCCCGGCGTCCAATCAATAACAGGTGGCCGTTTGAGTCATAAGATCCATTGGGCGATGAAGGTAATGCACGTTGGCGGGCGGGACGCCCGCCGTCCCAGTCAAGAAACTTTGCCTGCACGCGTTCGACATCTTTCACCAGCACATCCGGCGCCAACTCAATAACTTTGTCGGCAGTGCGCAACCGTTCAGGCAAGCACGAACGCAACGGACCAAGATCTATTCCGTGGACCGCCTTCTTGAGTTTTCGCAGAGTCAGACCTTTGGAAAACGGATTGACCTTCGCGCCATACGGTCCAAACCGCAAACCCAGATCCAGTATTCTTTCAGGCCCAAGGAACCGTTTCCTTAGCTTGCGCTTTACGCGTCCCACTGAACTTCCAAAAAGGCCCGCACGCTGCATTCGAGTTTGCAGTTCGAAAAAGATCTCCCAGTCATGTCGCGTCTCCGCATCCGGTTGAAAGAACGCCGGTGAAAACTTCGTCGTGTTACGGACTGCCAGCACATGAAACGCTACGTCATAGTGTGCCCGCTCAAGCGATGAGCTCGGCGGCAAGATGATGTGCGCGTGCCTGGTCGTCTCATTGACATAGGGATCAATTGACACCATGAACTCGAGACCGGCTAACGCGCGATCCAACTGATGACCGTTCGGCGTCGATAGCACGGGATTTCCGGCAGACGTAACAAGGGCTTTAATTTGCCCCGGACCTCCGGTCAAAATTTCTTCAGCCAGCGTGACAACCGGAAGCTCTCCGGCAAATTCAGGTAGCTTTCGCACACGGCTGTGCCACCGCGCATAACTACCTCGCGGCGCCAACCCCTCGGGTGCGGTCACCGGATCGAACGCCGGAAGCGTAAACATTGCGCCGCCGGGCCGATCCAGATTGCCGGTCACAATATTCAAAACGTTAATCAACCACTGGCAAACGCCCCCGAACTCCTGCGTGCTGACGCCAATTCTTCCATAGCAGACAGCGGACTCAGCGGCAGCAAATTCTCTTGCCAAGAGGCGAATTTGATCGGAGTCAATTCCGGTAATTGCTGCGACTTTTTCGGGAGGAAATTCGGACACGAGTTTGGCGATCGTCTCAACACCTTTAGTAAACGCAGCCAATGGGCCAAGCCGGTTTAAGCCTTCGTCAAAAACAACGTGCAGCAGCGCTAACAGCAACAGCACATCGGTGCCCGGCTTTATGAATAGATGTCGGTCGGCCAGTCGGGCAGTTTCGTTGAAGCGCGGGTCGATGAGTATTACCTTCCCTCCACGCTCGCGAATTTCTTGTAACCTGCGACCCACTCCGGGCGCAGTCATCAGGCTGCCATTTGAGACGGCCGGATTCGCGCCGAGTATTAGAAAGAATTTTGTGCGGTCGATATCCGGGATCGGGAGCAGGAGTTGGTGACCGAACATTAGGTAACCGGATAGATGATGGGCCAGTTGGTCAACAGAGGTTGCGGAAAACTTGTTCCGCGTATGCAGGCTCCTGAGAAACCCCGGCGCGAATAGCATTGCGCCATAGTTATGGACGGTGGGATTACCAAGGTACGTTGCGATTGAATTCCTGCCGTACGTCGCGTTGATGCGCTTGAGGTTCTGGGCTACCTCGTCAAACGCTTCGTCCCACCCGATACGCTGCCAACCATTAGGAGTGCGGCGGACCGGATACTTCAGCCGGTCCTTATCGTAATGCAGATCTTGCAAGGCCGCGGCCTTCGGGCAAATGTACCCTTTGCTGAACGGGTCATCTTTGTCACCGCGAATGTCTAAAAAGTTTCGAGTTTCGAGTTTGGAACTTGAAGTTTCGAGTTTCGAGTTTCGAGTTTCGAGTTTCGAGGGTCGACTTTCGACCTGCTCCTGCCGTCTGCCGCTGCCGCCTGGCCCTGCCGTCTGCCGACTGCCCCTGCCTCCTGATTCCGGCTCCTGCCGTCTGCCGTTGCCGTCTGCCCCTGCCGACTGTTCCTGCCGACTGCTCCTGATCTCGATGCCACAGATCGCTTCGCAGAGATTGCAGGCGCGATAATGAACTGAAGCTTTGTCGGCGGTTCTCATGGCATGAAATCATATCCGCAGATTACGCAGATTACACAAATTTAGCATAACCGTTACCGAGAAGATAAAATAGTACTTGATGTATTTAGGGGTTAACCGGTCAGTCTTAAAGCTTTGCAAATCTGTGTAATCTGCGTAATCTGCGGATTCCTGGTTTTGCGCAAAGCTATGCTAAACAAAAAAGTCCTACAATTCATTCTGTTAACATTCCTGATCAGTTGGTCAGGGGCTTTGGCCACGTATCTGCTCCACATCCCCTACGGCTCAATTCTGTTCTTAGTCATTATCGCAGTCGTTTATATGCCCGCACCTGCGTATGCCACTTTGATCTTACAGAAGCTGGTTTATCGCGGTTCGTTGCAGCCATACGGGTTCACGCTTAAAAACATATCGCTGCGTTGGCTCTTAATAACCACCGTCGGCTTTGCGTGGTTCATCGTCCTGGGAACATTTGTGGTCATTGCCATATTGGGAAACGTCTTCGCCGTAGCTCTCTTTGGCAGGATTGACTTCAGCGAAGCTGCGTTTATACATCAGATCACCATCTTCGCGCGCGGAGCTTATGGTAACGTGCCGCAACACCTTCCCATTCCACCGGTTGCCATCTTCCTGCTCAGCCTGGTTCAGGGTGTCATCGCCGGATTTACTTTTAATCTTCCCTTCACTTTTGGCGAAGAGTTAGGTTGGCGCGGATTGATGTTGCGGGAAACACAAGAGTCGGGCTTCGTGAGAAGTAATTTATTTATCGGCGTGGTGTGGGGATTATGGCACGCACCGATCATCGCGCAAGGGCACAACTATCCGGGCCATCCGGTAGCGGGAATATTTATGATGACGTTATTCACCACCGCTATGTCTTTCCCGATGGCCTATTGCCGGTTTAAGTCGAGGACAATTCTGGGGCCCAGCGCACTTCATGGAATGTTCAACCCGCTCGGAGTGCTGACCGTGTTCTTTGTGGTAGGTGCAAACCCGCTGTTTGGCTTTGTCGCCGGCGTCGCCGGCATTGCCGTCACCTTATTGTTGACCATAGGTATATGGATCTTCGACAAGAAGTTCATACGAGACTATCGGACGTTGTGAGTCGTCATCTGAGCTTTTGCCTTCTCCATTCACGATTCAGGATTTACGATTCCCGGTTTTCTTGGTGCCTTCGATAAGAAACTCATACGAGATTATCAGACGTTGTGAGTTGAATGGCTTCTGCAACCTACCTGTTCACGATTTGCGATTTAGGATTCACGGTCTTTAGACAAATGATCTCTGAGAAACTTCTTCCGTGCGCTAGCCGTACTCTCCAAAAATCCCAGTGAAAGGAACATGAAAATGGTGAACCGATTCGTTTTGATATTCGCGCTGACGAGGAAGTGTGATCACCGCGTTGGCGCAGCAAGCGGCACCGGAGAAACTTGAGAAGCCGGAGCCGCCGAAGAGGAAGGGCGTCTTCCGAACGACCCGGTCGCTACGGCTCCGGGTTCTGACTTTGTTTAGAGATCCGTTTCGACGACCTTGGCAACAGACTCAACTGCTCACTATTTACTGCTCACTGCTTAATTCTCCATAAGACTGGATAGGCCTAATCTTTCCAAATAGCTCCTAGTCCGAGTTCCCACATTCGTTTATTAAACGACGGCACATCCTTGTCAAGAATTTCACTACCGCTGGCTTTCAACGCAGACCATTCCGTATTTAGTTGCTTTAGCCGATCCAGCGACGGCTGATTCACACGCGGAATATCACTTTCTGTCTGGTTGATCAGAAAAAGATAATTCGCTGTGAACTTATTCGGAAAGTTCTCAACATCGTCGTAGGCCTTTGATTTACGTTGCACCATATCCTCATCCCAGGCCTTCATTTTCTTTAACAGTGCCTCACCTTCTTTTTTGACACCGCTGAATTTTTCGCCCGCGGGTAATGAACTAAGAAGCGATTCTAACTGCTTCTGTTTTTCGAACAGGCTGTTTACCATGCGATGCATCGATGTCAATTCGGTCTCCATACTCAACATGGTCTGATGATATTCCATGTAGACGGAGGCGTTTGTAGGGTAGAGAGGATTGGCAAGTATCTCAGTCTCGCTTGAGACCGTCTGTTCGCCCATTTTTACGGTGATACTGTATTTTCCCGGCGATGCTTTGTGTCCGGCGTAACTGCTCTCGAAGTAAACCCCGGGCACACCCGGCATGGTTGCATACCGCATATCCCATACAAATCTGTTCAGCCCTTTAGCTTTGGGCAAAAGCGGCTCTGGCTTTGGAGCGCCTTCGTACTTCGTGTACTTTTCATCAGCCTTTGAAGAAAAGCTGCGAACAATATTTCCTGCCGCGTCTTTGATCTCCATGCTGATTTCGTCAGTTTTTTTCAACTCGGGCAATTGATAGTAAACTACCACTCCGGTTGCGGGATTGACGCCCCTCAATTTGTTAGCTCCAGTAAACTCCTCCTCCGGCGGCTCAGCCGGCTGATCCATTTCGCTGGACCCGTTTACGATATAAGCGCCCTCGGGTCGATAGATGGCGAAGGAAGCCGTGTCCTTTTTGTACTGACGAATGACATTCAAATCATCCAATATCCAAAACGATCTTCCCGACGTGGCTGCAATCAGGTTTCCCCTGTGTATCCGAAGATCTGTTATTGGCGTAACAGGCAAGTTCAGTTGAAATGGCGACCAGTCCCTGCCACCATTCCAGGACAAAAATAGACCGAGTTCAGTACCGGCAAATAGCAGGTCCTTTCGCACCTCATCCTCGCGCACAACGCGGGTGAAGGCATTGGCGGTTATGCCCTTGTCGATCTTTGTCCAGGTGTTTCCATAGTCTGTGGTTTTATATAAACCGGGAGTGTGGTCGTTGAACTTGTACCGGGTGGTGGCGATATAAGCAGTTGCTTTGTCGTGCGGAGATACTTCAATGGCATTGATCAAACATTCTGCTAGCCCCTTGGGAGTTACGTTCTTCCAGTTGGCGCCCCCGTCTCGAGTTAAATAGACAAGCCCGTCGTCACTGCCTGTCCAGATCACACTTTTTTCATGAG
>JBDUCC010000084.1:0-11220 GCA_040003675.1 bacterium
GCGCGCAAGGGCTCAACATCAACGACCTCAAGATTATGAGTTTTGACACCCGGCCAGGCGCCCTCGGCACTGGGCGGCGCCAGGCTGCTGATCGACGCATGGCGAGTTGCGTAGTCGACCGCGACGTAGTCATGCGGTTGAAAAAAGCGCATCTTCCTGATTTTTTCAGTGCCCACGCGCGAGGCGGTGATGTTGGCAACGGCGCCCGACGCGAATTCCAACCGCGCATTTGCAGCATCAACCCTGTTCGTAAGAATCGGAATGCCGACCGCGTGCAGTTCAGTAACTTCTATTTCTTCACCGACCAACCACTGCACGATGTCGAGATCATGAATCATGAGATCGAGCACAACGTCGATGTCCAACGAGCGAGCAGTAAACTCGCCGACGCGATGGATCTCGAAATAGACGGGTTTACGCACGTGCGGGCGCAACGCAATCAAGGCCGGGTTAAAGCGCTCGAGGTGGCCAATCTGCAAAAGCACGCCGCCCTTGCCGGCAGCTGCGATCATTCGGTCGGCTTCGTCCAATGTGCGCGAAATGGGCTTTTCCACCAGCACATGAATCCCGGCCGCAAGCAAGTCACAGGCGATTTCGCAGTGCAACTCGGTCGGCACCGCCAGACTGACAGCGTCAACCTTGCCGATAAGTTGGCGCCAGTCACTGGTGCACGCCGCATTTCTTTCCGTAGCAATTGATTTACCTGCGACCTCGTCGATATCGCAGACGGAGATGAACTGAGTGAGACCTTCAGTAGCGAGATCGGAATGGACGCGTGCGTGTTGACGGCCCAAATGGCCCAAGCCAATGACTGCGGTACGTAACATAGTGAGTCGTCAGTTGTCAGTAGTCCGTTGTTGTCTTTTTCTCAATTTGTAAGTGGCTTTATTTTCGATGATACTCATTGCTCAATCGCATTGGGAACAGAAGAAACCAATGCGACAACGACCTACTGACTACTGACAATTGACTACTGACCAGCGCGGAGCGACTATACTTGCAACCTTCAACCCTTGCCAAGCGCGGCAGCATTCTTCTCTTTATCGTTTTCATACTGTTTTATTTTTATGGCCTGGGCCATCTTCCCTTTATTGGTCCGGACGAAGCGCGTTACGCCCAGGTCGCGCGTGAAATGTTTTTGCATCGGGATTGGATCACGCCGACGCTAGCCAGTTACCTGTGGTTTGAAAAACCAGCACTGCTTTATTGGCTGGCGATTGTGGCGTTCAAACTTTTCGGTATCTCCGAATGGTCGGCGCGAGCGGCAAGCGCCTTGTGCGGTCTATTAACTGTGGCTGCGGTCTTTTGGCTTGCCAGGCGAACCGAGCGCAGTGAAATAGCGATCTCAGATCTCAAATCTGAGATCTCAAATGACTCGTCAGATCGCAAATTTGAGATCTCAAATGACTTGTCAGATGGTAAATCTGAGATCTCAAATGACTTGAGCGGATCACTTAGGTTCTCGCTCGGACCGATTGGATTTTGGAGCGCTCTGGTCGCCGGAACAAGTGGCGGGATGATAGCGTTTTCGCGGGCGGTGAGTTTTGACGTCGTCGTAACGATGACTATTGCCTGGACGCTCGCGTTCTTCTTTGCCGCCGACCTCGAGCTGGATCCGAAGTCGCGGCGTCGCTTGTTGGTCGCATTCTATATTGCAATCGGATTTTCGCTGCTCGCGAAGGGTCTGGTGGGTTTCGTTATTCCGTTTGGCGTGATTGGCGCTTATTACACATTGCGGAGAAAAGCGCCGGTGCGCGATCTGCGGCTCAGCATAGTGTGGGGCCTGCCACTTTCGATGGCGGTTGCAGCAGTCTGGTATGGGCCAATGTTCTGGAAACATGGCGCACTATTCTTTGACGAATTCATCGTCAAGCACCACTTTCAGCGATACGCTACGAATAAATATCATCACCCCGCCGCGATTTATTACTACCTCGAGATTCTTCCGCTACTAGCGCTGCCATGGAGTATGTTTCTAGTGGACGGAGTTCTGAAAGCAGGCAAGGCGTTCTGGAAAGGCGGCGATGATCCGGTAAACAAACTGCAAACTTTTGCGCTGGCCTGGTTATCTTTTCCTTTGATTTTCTTTAGTCTTTCCAGCTCAAAACTCCCCGGATACATACTTCCTGTTTTACCTGCCGTGGCGCTCATCGCCGGCGTGCGCCTGGCGCAGTGTAATGCTGAAGCCAAAAGCAATTGGGCCATAAAGGCAACTGGAGGGTTGGCCCTGGTGTTCGCGATCGGGGCGCTGGTTTTCGCACGTTACTCAGGGAAAATGTCTCCTCGTACGGCGTTAACAATGGCGGCAGTTAGCGGAATTGTTGGGACCGTCGCTCTAATTTTGCGCGGCCGCAGAAAAGCGCTGGCGATTTTGATTGGCGCCGCCACGCTCTTAATTGTGTTAGTCGCTTTACATTCAGTTGCGCCCGGGCTGGCGGATACGGAATCAACCCGCCGGTTGATTCAACTCGCGGACCAGCACGGCTACTCAAAAGCACCGCTGTTTGGATTACAGCGAGACGATCGCAGTCCCGAGTTCTATGCCGCGGGCCGTGTGGTCTACGGAGAGGGTCATGAACCGGTAATGTATGACGGAATAGGCCGGGTGATTTATGAAAGTCACGCGCGCAGAGAAACTGTTTTGTTTCTAATTCCGCTGCGTGACCTGGACGGCTTGATGAAGAGCGAGTCAGTACGGTCGGATGTGATTGCAAACAACGGCCGAGTAGCCATCGTCGCGGTAACGCCATTGTGAATTGAACTACTGAAGATTTCTCGCGAAGAAATCTATCACCGGGCGATCGTAACCTTCGCCCAGTTCGCCGGTAGCTGAAGGCAAATTGAATCCTGTCAATGGCAAATCCAGCTTCGCTTCGACGTGCGCTTTATTCTGAAAACAGCGCTGCACGTCCGCAGAAGAATCGCGCAGATAGCCATCGTCGGCGCCTGCTAACAGCAGTACTCGCGGATTTTTCAACTCACTAGCCATCTGACAGGCCGAGCCGTTTTGATATTGATTCATAAAATAAACTCGAGTAGCAAACCGGGCGATCGATAGCAGGGTTTTGTTAGCGACCCCGATGTGCTGACTGACACCCGCATTAATTAGTTCATCGGAACTGCGCGGCACCGAATCCAATACCAATACTCGCAGCGTCGAATCCTGGACCGCCGCACTCATCGCTGCGTAAGCCCCCAACTCAACACCGTACACTCCAAACACATCGGCAGCTAAATGTTCTCGGTTCGCGCCTTTTAGACCGCGAATAAAATCCAGGGCTGCCAGCACGTCCTGGCCCTCTTTCATCCCGAAGGTCGAAGAAGTTACCGGGGGATTCAAACCATGGCCGCGCAGATCGGGCCACAGAACGGTAAATCCGTTCGCCTCATTCAGTTTTATGCCCAGATTGAAAAGCCAGGAACGGTCGCCGCCGTACCGGTGTAGTAACACGATTGCCGGCGCGCCGTCAGTTCCACGCAACAGCCAACCGCGCGCGGCTGTGCCATCACGATTGCGCCAGTTCTCGTCTGTTACCTTCAAAGCGGAACCGCTGATTTGTGAAAACGATTGTGGTGTGACCAGGTAAGCCTGTCGCGGTGGTCGAGTGATTCCGTGGACTATGGAAGCGAGCGCTATGACGAACGCCAGCACCAAAACGAGGAGAATTGGTAGAAACGATTTAAATAATTTCTTACCGAATCGTCGTCGGGGCATCGAGATAATGGCTCGGATGGAACGAATGATGGTGGGACGTGTTTGTTCGTCCTGGACCACTCGAATTAAGCCATCCGCCTTACCGTTCCTTTCTCAACAATGCGGTCATAATCTTCGGGAGTATTGATGTTATCGAAAAACCGTTCGGCTCCGGGCAAATCCTTTAACTCAGCAAAAGGAACCCAACGCGTTCTGACAGATTGTAACAGAGCGAGTGGTTTCCGTTCGCCGGAATTGATTAACTGGTCGGCGCGTTCCAGGCAAGGCCCAGTTTGATAAAGGCCACACAGCGGTTGCGGTATGCCGTCGCTTTGCACCGGCGCGACTGCTTCAAAATCCCCACGCAGACTGGCCAGTCGCTCAAAGAGCTCAGCGGTCACAAAAGGAAAATCACAGGCGACGATCAGGCACCAGTGCGCGGCGCCGGAAGCAAGTGCAGTATGTACGCCACCCAGCGCGCCCCATTGAGGATAAACATCCGGCAGATGCTGTAAGTTCGCTGAAGCAGGGGATGGCTTGCCCACTACAGCAACGTTTTTAGTTATCGTGGCGAAGGTTGCGGCGATACGTTCCACGAAGCTTTGGCCATTCAGTATCAACTGGGATTTATCGGTTCCCATGCGGCGCGATTCCCCTCCAGCAAGAATGAACGCGGCGATGGTCTCCATAGAATTGTTAATACCCTCTGAGTGGCGTAAGGCTCCGGAAAGTTCGACGCAAAAATTAACACGCTGCCGATCTGCCGACAAGGAACGATTCAGCCCCATTATGCGTCTAAGAAACTAACAGCAGTGAAGGGATGGGTGCTTCACTCTGCTTTCATGGACGTAGCTTGACCCTTGTTGGGACGAAAGCTATAGTCCCTTGACCGGCGCTTAATGCCGGGAAGTTGCAGGACGAAGAGGTTTTGATGAAAAGCTTTGCAAAAGTTTTGTTAGTTGGAATGCTCCTGGCTTTAGCTGCCGGCCTGGCGGTTGGTCAAAAACCGGCGGCAACCGCAGCGACGCCGGATGTTCGCCTCTTTCCGCTTGAGGATCTGCGTCCCGGCATGAAAGGCACCGCGCGAACAGTTTTTTCGGGCACTGAGCCGCAGGAGTTCTCCGTTGAAATCCTGGGCGTTTTGCCTGGTTTCCCTGGGCCGAGGCAGTCCGCCATCATCGCCCGCCTGAGCGGCGCGAACGTCGAAAAAACGGGAGTATTTGCGGGCATGTCCGGTTCACCTGTTTACATCGACAACCGGCTGGTGGGCGCGATTGCTTTTAGTTTTCCATTTTCAAAAGAGCCAATCGCGGGCATCACGCCGATCAAGCAGATGATCGACCTCTTTGAAAAAGGCACTGCCGGGGAACGTCAGAGTCCTAAAGAACCACGCGCGGTTTCTTTCGCTCAATTAGCTGCAACCGATTGGAAACCTAATTTGCCAAAGCAGGCAGTCACTTCTGCATCCCTTATTGCGCCTGTTTCGCAAGGCTCGCCGTTGCTGCCGTTGCTGGGGCAGCAAATGGTTCCGATTGCCACGCCGATGGTTTTTGGTGGCATTAGTCAGGAATCGCTGGCGATGTTTGCACCACAGCTAATGGCGAATGGACTGCTTCCCGTTTCCGGGGCTGGCGGCTCAGCCAACATGACGCCGCTGGGGACCGCGACTGAGCAGACGCTTACGCCGGGCACTTCTATTAGCGTCCAATTAGTTAGAGGCGACTATTCCATTGCGGCTTCCGGCACAGTTACTTTTCGCGATGGCAACCGCATTTACGCTTTCGGCCACCCGTTTCTTAGTCTGGGCGCTTCAGACATGCCGATGAGCGAAACCGCCGTGGTCACTGTCATTCCCAACGTCAACAACTCCTTTAAGCTTTCTATTCCAGGTACGATGATGGGCTCGATTTCTCAGGATCGTGCCTCCGGAGTTTTCGGCGAACTGGGCCAAACTCCCAAAATGATTCCGGTAAAGATCAAGTTGCACACCAGCCGCGATCGCAGTGACACCTATTCTTATGAAATTGCGAACGATTCTTTTCTGACGCCGCTGCTTTTGAATCTCACCGTCTTTAATACCATCACCTCAAGCGAACGAGCGCTCGGCGATTCGACCATCACGATCAAGGGCGCTATCAATGTCCGCGGTCAGGAACCCATCCAATTAGACCGCCGCTTTTCAGCAGCAAATTCGCCCGTGATGGCGGCCGGTTCCGTGGCTTCGCCAATCAGCTCGCTGCTTGGTAGTGGTTTCGACGACGTTCAGATCGAAGGCGTGACCCTGGATATTTCTTCAACTGACAGCAAGTACGCAGCGACACTTGAACGCATCGCCCTGAATAAGACCGAAGCCCGCCGTGGCGAACAGATCGAAGTGCAGGCATACGTGCGAACTGAGTCAGGAAAGCAGTTCGTTCAGCGCATACCGGTGCAAATTCCGAATGACGCTACACCGGGTCAGTTGCTGGTGTTTGTCGGTGATGGTGGGGCCTTACAGGAAGGGTCGGCGTCCCGTGTGTTTGTGCCGCAGGATCTGGGACAGTTAGTGAGGGCCATAAACAAGGTGAAGAAGAGCGACCGCCTTTACGTGAAACTATTCCGTATAACGCCGGGTGCAGTTATCGGCACCAGTGAATTGCCAAATCTGCCGCCGTCGGTTGTTGCTACTCTTAACAGCGATCGGAACTCAGGCGGGTACACGCCGACGGTACTGTCACCCGTCTATGAGATGGAATTGCCGCCGGCTGAATTCGTAGTTTCGGGACAACAATTAATTGCGCTTGAAATTGTTCCCTAGTTAGGACAGGCATTCCTGCTTGTCCACCTGATGAAACGGACAGACAGGAATGTCTGTCCTGCTAAAAACCGAAAGGTGCGACGTTGGTTGAAACGTCGCACCTCTTTTTGCGATCAATGGATGCTTAATCTTCGAATCAGACGAAAGTTCTTGCTTGGGGACACCTCTTGAGAGGAGTAGCTAAGGGAGGGACGCGTTGCTTTTTTTGATTGCGAAGAGGAAACGACCTGTCGAATTGGGTAGCAGAATTCTTTCGCTGGGTAAACCCAGTTTTTCAACAACATCCCCTAATCCTGCGCCGCCAAAAAGCAGAAGGGTGCTGGGACTGGGAGCCCATTTCATCAGCAGCGGAAACATTGCCTCAAAACGTTCAAGTGCGCGACAGGTAACTAAATCAACTTCAGGAGTTGGAATGTTTTCAAATCGGTCGACAATCACTTGACTTCTTTCCTTCGTTTCTATTTCACGCAAAACTTCACGCAGAAATACCGCCTTCTTTTTTGAAGACTCAACGAGCATAGCTTGCAGGTCAGCTCTCGCGATGAGACAAGGAATGATCGGTAGCCCGCCACCTGAACCAACGTCAGCAACGCGCGCGCCTGGCGGCAAATATTTGAGCAGTACCAAAGACTCCAATACATGTCTGGTTGCAAACTCTTCTGGCAAACGGAACGAGACCAGGTGAAGCCTTGAATTCCAATGGGTAAGCAACTCGTAGTAGCGGGCCAACCCGTCGACGGTTTCCTTCGAAAGCGTGACGCCGTAAGCGGCCATTTCAGCTTCCAGGGTTTCTTTAAATTGCATTGCTCGCGCGGCAACGTTCATCTCGCGAAGTTTCCTCTAAAGGTAGGTAGAGTGCAAAGCTGCAAGGTCGCCACCGTGCCTGGAGGGTTGTGCGCACTTTTTCACTGGGACCGCGGGCGTCTCGCCCGCAACGTTCGCTATACTCAAGTGGTAAGAAAGTGTCATGGAATCTTTCGTTCGCGCTTCGCGCTCATTTGCGGGCGAGACGCCCGCGGTCCCAGTTAAGAGATTGTGCACAATTTAAAAGTTGATTATGACGAAAACGGTTAAGACCGATGATCTGGCAACCCAGCATGCGCGAATCGGGCGCGCAGTGACAAAAATCATCTCTGATTATGTCGCGACGCTGGACTCGAGGAGAGTCACGTCCTCAGCAACTCCCGAAGACCTCGTAAAAATCTTCGCTGAACCATTTCCCCAGCAGGGAATCGCTGCTGAAGAAATTCTCATGCGATATACCGAGGACGTCCTGGTGCACGCAATGCAGGTCCCCAGTCCCCGATACTTCGGTCAGTTTAATCCCACTCCCTTACCTATTGGCGTTTGGTCCGACGCGTTGACTTCGGTGCTGAACCAGAATGCCGGCGCATGGCGCAACGGGCCAACCTCCGCAATTGTCGAAGCGCAGGTTTTGCGTTGGTTGTGCGAACTGGTTGGCTACGGCCCGGAAAGTTTTGGCACGCTGGCGAGCGGCGGTACTGAAGCAAACCTGATTGCGCTCAAGTGCGCGCGCGATCGCAGTCATAAGGAAGCGGTCCAATCCGGATTGAGATCGGCGCCGGGCGATCTGGTTGTTTACGCTTCTGAACAGGTTCATTTTTCGATTGAACGAAGCGTGGACATTCTTGGTCTCGGCCGCGCCAGCCTGCGCAAGATTCCGACGGGCCCAGATTTTCATATTCAAACCGACACGCTGCAAAAGCAGATCGAGCTAGATCGCAACGCAGGCTTCGTCCCTTGTTGCATCATTGGTCTTGCGGGTGCAACTTCCACGGGTGTAATTGATCCACTGGCAGAACTGGCGCAAATCGCCGCGGAAAACAATTGCTGGTACCACGTTGACGCAGCCTATGGAGGCACACTCGCTTTCTCGTCCGCCCATCGGGAAAAACTAAACGGCATCGCGCTGGCAGATTCGATAACTTTTGATCCACACAAGTGGATGTTCGTGCCGTTCGCCTGCGGAGCGGTGCTGGTGCGCGAGGGTGGTCATGTTTTGCGTGATGCATTTGATATTACGCCCGAGTACCTGAATGAAGATCGTGGCGGCACGGACGTGGAATTCGATTTCTTTCGTTACGGCCAGATGGGCACCCGGCGTTTTAATTCTCTGAAGCTATGGATGGCGCTGAAGTTCATGGGCAGGGAAGGCTACGCTGCTGCCATCGAAAAGCAGATTGAACTTACCAAATATTTCGCTGGCCGCATCGACGAGCTGAGCGAGTTCCAGCGTGTAAACGAGATCGAAACGGCCGTTTGTTGTTTCCGGTTTCTGCCTGAGAACTCTGCGAAGGCGACGGCCGCCGAACAGGATCGCCTGCAACAGAAACTCCAGCAGGAAATTGAACGCAGCGGTGAAGCATGGATTCATACCACCGTCCTCAACGGCCGCCGTGCTTTGCGTGTGAATATCAACAGCTTTCTTACCGAGCGCCGTCACATCGATGATTTGCTAGAATTGCTGGTGCGTTTAACGAAGAGCCTGGCCGAGAAGAAATCTTGAGTAGAGTTTGCGCGGAGGCCGGCAGTTCAGAGTCCAGGCTTTAGCTTGTGCTGTGGTGGCAAAGCAACCTGAAGGTTGGACCCTGAACTGCTTGAATCCAGCCCAAGCAAAAAGGGAATTGAGCGAATGCCGTCTAGAATTTCTTTAGTTGTTGTTTGTCTGCTTCTGTTCCTGCTTTCGGAGGGGGCAGCGCATCGCTCTGCAGCGCAAACCGCACCGCCCCGTTCACTTGGCGCGCTTAAATCGCAGGCTGAATTCGATTCGCTCGCCGTGACTTATGACGCCAATACGCCGTATGCGTTGCCGCACGTCTTGTTTGTAATCGACCGCAAAGATGGGAACAGAATTTACTACGTCAACACCAGGCGTTATGCCTTTCACAAGGATTTTGTGAATGGAACTTATCTCTCGCTTGAGCGCGGGCGCGAGTTTTTTGAGAACAATTATCTTAAGCCGAACCGCCGCTTTATTCTTGGAACCATTGCCTATCAAACGCCGATAAAACGTTGGACTTTCGAGTTTTGGGAAGGCGATTTAATTTCCGCTGATCAGATCAAACTGGCCGCTGATGTGATCAACAAAAGTTTTTTTACGCCCGTTGCCTACAAGCCAAATTCGGTGCGGCAGGACCAGGAGTCGCGCACGCTTGCGGGCTTTCAACGCGTTTTGCAGAGCGACATCGCGAAGGAGCAGGAATACCAGGCGCTGAATGTGGCAAAGGGGTTAGGCCGAATCCATGTAATTCGCAAACTCGATGAACACGTCGAGATTGGCTTCAACGAGATTCTGGTGCTGGACGAGGTCCCCCTGCAGTTACCACCAGTGGCCGGCGTAATCACCTCGCAACCTTCCACGCCTTTATCGCACATAAATTTGCTGGCGAAGGGTTGGGGCATTCCGAACGCCTACATCAAAAACGCGCAGACACTTTTGAAAGAGTACGACGGTTGGTGGGTAACGTTCGAAACACGACGCGACAACTATTCGATCAAGCGTGCCGACATCGATCAGTTGCGCGAGTATGAAAAGCGACTGGCCCAGCGGCTGGATGTGGTGAAGCCGAAATTCGATCTTTCCGAGATGCGGCTGCTTGGGCTCGGCCAACAACGCGCGCGTTCCAATCTCGCCTTTGGCGGCAAATCCGCGAACCTTGGCGAACTGATCGGTGCGCGTGTTCAGGGTATTCAGGTGCCCAACGGATTCACCATTCCTTTTTTTTACTACGATCAGTTTCTCAAGGCGAACAAACTCGACGATGCGATTTATGCACTGCTGAACGATCAAAAGTTTGTTCATGACCCGGCTTATCGCAGGCAAAGGTTGACGGAGCTGCGACAGCGCATCGAGAAGGGTACCTTCGACGAAAAACTGCGGACGCAGGTTCTACGCCGCGCGCGAATGGAGTTCGCGGGCAAGGGTTTATTCGTTCGCAGCTCTTCTAACTCCGAAGACCTGCCGAATTTTAGTGGCGCCGGTCTATATACGACCGTCCCGAACGTTAAGGGCGATCAGCAACTGATCGACGCAATCAAAACCGTCTGGGCATCGCTGTGGAATTTCGAAGCGTACGAAGCGCGCGAGCGTATGGCGGTGGATCATTCGAAGATCTTCATGGCGGTTCTGATTCAGCAGGGCATTAACTCGGAGAGTTCGGGTGTGATGATCACAACCGATCCATTCAATAAGGAAAACAGAGGGGCAGTCTACATCAGCGCCAAGCGCGGCCTGGGGATCAAGGTGGTCGAAGGAAAGAAAGTAGCGGAACAAGTTATCTTTCAGCCGCGCGCGAATGCTATTCAAGTGCTGACGCGATCAGATGAAGATAGCCTGCTGACGTTTGATCCGCAGGGCGGGGTCAAAGAGATCTCAATCACTGGCGAGCGAATCGTTTTGACTGACGCAGTCGTACGCCGTTTGGTCAACGCAGCCACCGCCATTAAGCGCGTGTTTGGCAGCCGCGATCAGGATATTGAATGGGCTTACATGAACGGTCAGATATATATTGTTCAATCACGGCCGTTCATTGCCGGCGGCTAGCGGCATAGACTTTTAGTCTGTGTTCCAAACGAGGCCACAGACTAAAAGTCTATGCCACTCAAAGGAGACAGAGACGGTATAGTCTGTGCTACTAAAAAAGGATTACATGATTGACAAAATATTCATCGACGGAATCTTGAAAGGTCGCGCTGCATTTGTTACCGG
>JBDUCC010000085.1:0-11146 GCA_040003675.1 bacterium
TCAAAGGAACCGGCAAGCTGGCGTTGCCGGGCAAGGTCGAGGTCACCGGCGCCGATGGCCAGAAACAAACCATTCAGACGAAGAACATCATTATTGCCACCGGTTCAGTGGTCCGTCCCATACCTGGTTTTGAAACTGACGGCAAACACGTTGTCAACAGCGATCACATTCTGGAGTTAAAAGACGTTCCCAAGTCGCTGATTGTGATGGGCGCCGGCGCCGTAGGCTGTGAGTTTGCTTCCGTTTATTCGCGATTTGGCGCAGACACAACAATCGTCGAACTGCTGCCCAGACTCGTGCCGCTGGAAGATGAAGAAGTTTCCAAGGACCTTGAACGGGCATTTCGCAAGCGTGGGATCAAATCGCAGGTGGACACGAAACTCGAGAAACTTGAAAAGACTGAAAGCGGAGTGCGAGTAACCGGCAAGACTTCAAAAGGTGAGGCTGTGAGTTTGGAAGCCGAGATGCTGTTGGTCGCGGTAGGTCGTATGCCCTACACCGAAGGCCTGGGACTTGAAGGCAGCAAGATCAAAGTCGAAAGAGGATTCATCCAGGTTGATGAGTTTCAGCAAACAGCCGAGAAAGGTGTCTACGCGATTGGCGACGTGGTGCCTACACCGTTGCTCGCGCACCTCGCGTCAAAAGAAGGTATCGTCGCTGTCGAACATATGGTCGGTGACAAAGGCGTCCGGCCCATCAATCTCCGTTTAGTGCCAAACTGCACTTATTGTGACCCTGAAGTAGCGTCAGTTGGATTGACTGAAGCGAAGGCGAAGGAACAAGGTTACGACGTGAAGGTCGGCAAGTTTCCGTTCTCCGCTTCCGGCAAAGCGCGCATTCTTGGGGAAGAAGAAGGCTTCGTTAAGATCGTCGCTGACAAGAAGTATGACGAGATTCTGGGCGTACATATCATTGGACCACACGCGACTGAGTTGATTGCCGAGGCTTGCGTCGCGATGCAACTCGAATCGACTGCCGAAGAATTAGGTCGGACGATGCACGCCCACCCAACCGTTTCCGAAGCCGTTATGGAAGCCGCTGAGGGCGTGCACGATTTAGCAGTGCATATTTAAGCAGGACAGACATTCCTGTCTGTTCCCGTTTCGCAAAATGGAAAATCTAGCAAACAAAACGGCGCCGCGTTCTGCGGGTGACAAGAACCCACGGCGACGACATCGTCCGCGACCCGCACCTTTTCAAATGCGGGTCAGCACTAAGTTTGCGCCGCGCCGTCCCACCGACGGGAAGCCATTGGGATGCACGACCGAAACGTCGCTCAAGCCCGAGCAGATGCTCGATCTTTACCGCTATCTGAAGCTCACGCGCCTGGTTGAAGAACGGCTTGTCAATTTATATCGCCAGACAAAAGTCGTAGGCGGTGTCTTTCGTTCCCTGGGGCAGGAAGCGACTGCCGTTGGCAGCGCCTATGCGCTTGCGCCGCAGGATTTCGTGACCCCATTGATTCGGGATCTCGGCGCTGTGCTGGTTAAAGGAATTCGACCGCGGGAAATTTTTGCGCAATACATGGCCAAGGCCTGGGGACCATCAGGTGGCCGCGATCTAAACATTCACTTCGGTGACATCGCAAAAGGTTTTATTGGGCCAATCTCGCACCTTGGCGACATGATTCCGGTGATGACCGGAGTGTTGCTCGCAGCGCGCATGCAAAAGAAACGCACGGTGGCGGTCGCTTATATTGGCGATGGCGGCATGAGCACGGGCGCATTTCATGAAGGACTTAACTTCGCGGCCGTGCAGCGGCTGCCGCTCATCGTGGTTGCCGAATACAATCACTACGCTTATTCCACGCCCACAAATCTGCAAACCTCGGTTCGCGACCTAGCAGAGAAGGCCGCGAGTTATAACATTCCCGCGCACATCGTTGATGGCAACGACGTGATTGCTTGCTATGAAGTAACCAGGTGGGCGGCGGACTTTGCGCGACGCGGCGGCGGCGCAGTCCTGATTGAAGCGAAGACCTACCGGCGCAAAGGCCACGCTGAACACGATGATCAGCGTTATGTTCCCTCGGGCGAAATTGAATGGTGGGAAAAGAACAACGACCCGCTTGATCGTTTTGAGCGGCATTTGTTGGAACAGAAGATTGCGACGAAAAATAAGTTAGAAGAAATTACCGCCGACGTGCTGCGCGAGATTGAAGAGGATTGCGCCTGGGCCGAGTCTTCGCCGATGCCCGATCCCGAACAAGCGGCTTATGGAGTTTTCGATAACAACATTGTGCCGCCGGCGCTGCGGCCCGAATTCTTGAAAAACTGATTTTTCTGCCGCGGATGAACGCGCGAATCAGAAGTAAGAAACTAGCTCAGCGAAGGAAATAGACCAAAGACCTAAGACCCGCAAAGAAATGGCAACCGCTACCAAAAAGGAACACAAATCAGCCCGCCCCGAGCGCGGCGGCCAGGCTACCCTTGTTGAAGCTATCCGCCAGGGCATCTGGGAAGAGATGGAACGCGATCCGGCTGTGTTCGTCATTGGTGAAGACGTTGGTTTGTACGGCGGAGCGTTCAAAGTCACCGATGGCCTGATCGATCAGTTTGGCAAAGAGCGCGTCATTGATACGCCGATTTCCGAAGCCGCGATCGTTGGCGCTGCCTGTGGTGCCGGCTTGATGGGCATGCGGGCGGTGGCGGAATTTCAGTTTATTGATTTTATTTCTGCCGGCTTTGATCTGTTGACCAATTACGCGGCCAAGTGTCGCTATCGCTGGGGCGCAAATATCCCGGCAGTGTTTCGTGGTCCATGTGGCTCGGGCGTGCGTTCTGGCCCATTCCATTCGCTGAACGCGGAATCGTTTTTCCTGAACACGGCGGGACTAAAGATCGTTGAACCTTCCACCGCTTACGATGCCAAGGGTTTGATCAAAGCCGCCATTCGCGATCCTGATCCGGTCTTGTATTTTGAACATAAGAAGCTTTATCGCCTGCCGCGTTTGCGCGAGGAGTTGCCGGCCGATGATTATATAGTTGAGATCGGCAAGGCACGTACGGCGCGCGAAGGGCGCGATCTTTCGATCATTACTTTCGGCGCGATGGTGCTAACGGCGCTCGATGCGGCTGCAGAGCTGGAGAAGGAAGGGCTGGACGTTGAAGTGATCGATCTCCGCACGCTCGCCCCGCTCGACAAAGCTGCGATCCTGGCAAGTGTAAAGAAGACAAACCGCGCCATCGTGTTACACGAAGCTTCACGCACAGGCGGTATCGGCGGAGAGATAGCGGCGACAATTGCCGAAGAGGCTTTTGAATGGCTTGATGCGCCGGTTTTGCGGCTTGCTTCGATTGACACGCCGGTGCCGTATTCGCCGCCGCTTGAAGATTATTATTTGCCGCAAACGAAAGATGTGCTGGAGGCAGCACGCAAGCTGGCGGCGTACTGAATCAGAGAACAGAGAACAGAGAACAGAGGTCAGAAGTCAGAGGTCAGAGGTCAGAGGTCAGAAGTGAGAGGGTTCCAACGTTAAATTTTAAGGCAATGAGGAGAATTGATATGCCCAAATACCTAATTGAACGCGAAATTCCCGGCGCCGGAAATTTGTCCAAAGGAGATTTGCAGGGAATCTCCCAAACCTCCTGCGGCGTATTACAGAAAATGGGCCCGCAGATTCAGTGGATTCAAAGCTACGTGACCGGCGACAAAGTCTACTGTGTCTACATTGCACCCAACGAAGAAATGATTCGCCAGCACGCGCAGCAGGGCGGCTTTCCGGCGAATCGAATTTCGGAAATTAAATCGGTTATCGATCCGACAACGGCGGAGCAATCAGCGCAGCAGCAGTCAGCCAGCAGTTGATCGGCTAGTGATAGAGAGCTTGAAGCCGGCAGCAATTTTGGAGAACTTATGAGCACAGAAGTGGTAATGCCGCAGATGGGCGAGTCCATCGCGGAAGGAACAATCACAAAATGGTTGAAGCAAGTGGGCGACAAGGTCGAACGCGATGAGCCGCTGTTTGAAATCTCAACCGACAAAGTTGACGCAGAAATTCCGTCGCCGGCCGCAGGCACGTTGACTGAGATACGTTTCAAGGAAGGCGAGACGGTAGAAATAAATACTACCGTCGCGGTACTCGACGGTGGCGCCGCTGCCGCCGCCACGCCGGCGACAGCGTCAACAGAAACCACCGCTACCGAAGCCAAGCCGGAACAGAAACAAAGCGAGGCTACCGCCGCTAGAGCTCAATCTGCCGAGACTGAAGCCGCGCCTGCCCAAACGGCTGCAGCCGCCAAAACACAAACCGCTCAACCCAAGGCCGCTGCCATAGTAGGCACGCCTCCAGCACAGGACGCCGCTGCGCCCGCGAAACCTGCTGCACCACGCAAAGAAGCTGCATCACAGCCCGCGCCGCCAACCGGCAACGGCGGCAGCGCCGCTGCTACCGCTGAAGAATTGCGCCGCACCAAGTCGAGCCCGCTCGTTCGTAAGATCGCCCAGGAGCATGGCGTTGACATTGCAGGACTCGAAGGCACGGGAATGAGTGGCCGCGTAACCAAGAACGACATTCTTAGTTTCATAGAATCGGGCGCACCTGCTGCGCCGGCGCGGACCACTCAAGCCAGTCCTGCCATTCAAACGGCAGCCGCGGCCCCATCGGTGAAACCTGGCGAAGGCGATCGCGTTGAACAGATGACCGTGATGCGCAAAAAGATCGCGGAGCACATGGTTGTTTCACGTCGCATTTCGGCGCACGTGACCACTGTTTATGAGATCGACATGACGCGCATTGCCAAGCTGCGCGAACAGCACAAGGACTCGTTCGCGGAACGCACTGGCACCAAGCTGACGTTCATGCCATTCATCTTCCAGGCTGTTAATAACGCCCTGCGGAAGTTTCCCATTTTCAACGCGCAGGTTAGCGGCGATCAGATCATTTACAAGCGCGACATCAATCTGGGCATGGCCGTAGCACTTGATTGGGGCCTGATTGTTCCCGTAATAAAACGTGCTGACGACCTGAGCATTTCCGGATTGGCTCGCGCCGCAAACGATCTGGCCGAGCGCGCGCGCACAAAACAGTTGAAACCGGATGAAGTTGGCGGCGGCACATTTACGATTACGAACCCCGGCGTCTTTGGTGGATTGTTTGGAACACCCATCATCAATCAACCGCAGCTCGCGATCCTGGGCGTCGGCAAGATTGAGAAACGCACGAAGGTGTTAACGACCCCTGAAGGAGAGGACTACATCGCGATACGTTGGCTGGCGTATTTCGCACTGAGTTTTGACCATCGCGTGATAGATGGCGCAGATGCGGAACGTTTCCTCGCCTTCGTTAAAGAAGAACTCGAAGCGGGGGAATTTTCACTTTAAATTGCGCACTACGAGCAAGCAACCGCGGTGATGAACCATTCTTGTGTTTGTCACCGCGAGTTGTTTCAGGCCCTCGTTGTTGCGATCGAGTGGCATTTAGATGATGAATGCAACGATTGCGGCTTAACAGCTTGACTTGAAATACCGATGGCGATAAGAAATGCCGGACCATTCTTGCGGCGGACAACAAATGACTGCAAAATGTTCGTCAGAGTTTACGATGGCTGCCCCGCAGGCGAGCTGTTTCACGTTTCGAAAAATAAGGAGAGAGTACTTATGCCAATCCCGAAGTTTAAGATGTTTTACTCCCTGACCCTCGTTATCTCCCTGTTAGCTGGTTCAGCAATCGCTGCTGTAGCCCAGGATACAACCGCAACTGTCGGCGCGCGCACGGTCGTGAGCGGCCAGAAAATGAAGATTAAGGGTGTGGTGGTGCGACGCGACTCCGACACTTTTATTGTTCGCGACGCCAATGGCGTTGACACTACAGTTCGTCTAGACGATCGCACCAGCGTGAAAGCCAGTGGAGGCTTTTTGCGCAGCGGATCGAATTATGCGCAAACGCAAATTTTGCGCGGGCTGAACCTGAACGTTGAAGGTCGTGGTAATGCCTCGGGCGAATTAGCGGCCGAGAAAATCAGGTTCAACGAATCCGACTTGCGCGTAGCCCGCGCGGTTGAATCCCGCGCCGCACCACTCGAAGATCGGGCCAGCAACACGGAATCCAAGCTGAGCCAGGTCGAACAGAATGCCCAGCGCCTCTCCGGGCAGATGGATGAACTCGCTGCGGTCGCAAACACCGCTAAGGGTGGCGCAAAGGCTGCACAGGAAACGGCCGACTCGGCGGTGGCGGGAGTCAATGCTACCAATGACCGCATCTCAGCGCTTGACGACTATGCACCACAGGCCGTGTTGGCCGTGAATTTCAAAGTCGGCAGTGCCGTCTTGTCTGCTGATTCAAAAGCGAAACTCGACGAAGTAGCTGCTAAGGCACTGAATGCCAAAGGCTATGTGCTCGAGATTTCTGGTTTTGCCGATACCACGGGCAGCGTTGAAAGAAATCGTGCGTTGAGCCAGCGTCGGGCAGACAACGTAATTCGGTATCTGGTTGAGAACCACAGCATACCGCTGCGGCGCATTGTTACTCCGTATGGCTACGGCGAGTCGCATCCGGTTGCCGAGAACACCTCGCGTACCGGTCGCGCACAAAACCGTCGCGTCGAAGTAAAGCTGTTGGTCAACAAGGGCCTGATTCAACAGGCGCCGACGATGACCACGAGCTCGGGAGAGTAAACTTAACCGGGGAGATTGCCGCGGTTGCAACCAGTTGGTAGTTCCGCGGCACCTAAGCCCATGAATCATGCCGCCCCAAAAGTTGTTAAGATAAGAGAGTAAGGCCAGCGACGCGGCGTGCCGAGCGCGGCCAACTCCGCCAGAGTGAATAACAACGGGCGGCATGAGGAATGGTTTGATGAAGCAAGGAAATTGGGGAAGACATTTTGGGCCAGCGCTGCTTACCGCGGTGCTGGCTCTTTGTTTCTGTTACGGTTCAGCTGCAGCGCAAACTATCCGGGATATGCCGCCGCCACCGCCCGCGCCTACGCCAAAGCCTACTCCAACGCCGGCTCCGCCCAAGGACGAAGATTTCGAAGTTATCAAAGTAAACTCAAACCTGGTGATGGTACCGGTTTCGGTGGTAGATGCGACGGGCCAGCCGGTCCACGGTCTTCAAGTCAACGATTTTCGTCTGGACGAAGAAGGTCGGCCGCAACAAATCGTGGAGATAGGAAATCCGGATCAAGTCCCTCTTGATATTGCTATTTTGTTCGACGTCTCGAGCAGCGTAAGCAATAAAGGTTTTTTTGCATTCCAACAAAAAGCCGCCGCCGCCTTTCTCAAACAAGTTTTAAAGCCAACGGATCGTGCGGCAGTTTTTACTATCACGGACCAACCCCGCCTGGTTGAGCCACTGGCCTCCGCAGAAAACGCAGCAGCGAAGTTGTTACTTATTCCAGCCGCTACGACGCCAGTGCCTACTGCGTTCTATGACACGGTGGTAGCAGCCGCAAAATATCTGAATGAGAAATCTGCGGAACGGCATCGCCGGGTAATAGTCGTAATCTCGGACGGCGACGACAACTTTAGTAGTCTCATCAAGGACCTGACTATTGCTGAAGCGCGAGCTGAGCAAAAGGGTGAAACTACACCCGCAGCGGCGCGGCAGAATCTATTGGCCCGCAGGCAGCGCGCGGTTTTGGAAGTGCAACGGACGGTGCAACAAGCGGACGTCGCGTTTTATTCGATCAACCCCGGTGGTGCATCAGTGCACCTGAATATGATCAGTACCCGCGCGCAAAACGACATGATGTCGATTGCACAATCAACTGGCGGTACTGCGTTCGTGCCTGATTCAGACAAGGATTTGGAAAGAGTGTTTGGGGAAGTTGCCGCCGAGCTCCGTGGCCAATACCTGCTGCAATACTATTCGAACTCACAAGCAGGCGGCGCGCAATTTCGGCGCATTGCAGTGGCGACACCGGCTCGCGCTGAGCTGCGCGTGCGCGCGCGGCAGGGATACTACCCGAAGGCAAAGTAGAAAGTGCTGAGTGCTGAGTGTTTAAGTCATCGCTCAGCACTCAGCACTCAGCACTCAGTACTCAGCACTCAGTACTTTCCTACCGCATTTCCAGCAACACATCCGTTAGGTGATTCACAACATCCAGCAGCGTCCGTCCCGCCTTATCAAACTGATTAGCGGCGGCTTGGTCTTCTGCGTTGGCGGCGCCGGAAGCAACGCCAGCGAGCTTGATGTAATAGCGTTGCAAGTCGGGCGTGGTACGGAAATCGATTTCCAGTTTGTCCAGCCCTTCGCGCAAGCTCTTAATGCTGTTGCGAACGGTGTTTTTGTTCCGCTCTGCTTGTTCCAGGATGGCTGGTGACGCTTCATTGCGCCGCGCCGCATCATCGACACCTTCCAGCCGGTTGGCTACTCCACCGAGCAAGTAAATAAATCGTGTCAGGGTCTTTATCTGGTCGGCAACGCGCTGCGCGCCGGCTTGTGCGACGTTAGAAGCCTTCGGCGCCGCACTGGAACGACTAGCTTTGCTCGTGGTGCGTTTTCGTGTTTGCGCGAAGCTGGTTAGGGGAGTGAGCACGACTGCGATTAGTAAAAGAGCTGCGATTCGTTGCACTGGAATTCTCCTGTTGGATATTTGCTACTCAAACTATTCTGGCCCCGCTACTGAGTCAAGTGGTGCGGGCTGAATATGCGATAGGAGGTGAGATGTGAATGACAACACCCTTGCGCAAATAAGCGGGAGAACGCTTCCGGAAAGACCGCGCCTTTCCGCCCTGTGCGGCGGCAAGCCGCAATCTGCCCTGTCAACAATTAGGACTTTGTACAAAGTTATCGCAAGAAAAAGACCCATTGGGTGCGAGCGAGTCTCGGCTGTTAGAATGACGCGAAAAGTTTACAAACCTGGTTGCACTGTGAAAGAGAAACGAAAGCTACTGGTCAAACATCTGGGCCGCGTTGAATACGGCGAAGCGCTGGCGGTCCAAAAAGACACTGAGCTTGCAGTTAAAGAAGGACGCGACCGGGACACGCTGCTACTGCTCGAGCATCCGCACACGTTGACCGTGGGCCGTCGCGGCGATAGTTCCGGCATTCTGATGACGTCCGAACGTTTGGCGGCGCGCGGCGTCAGTGTCTTTGAAACAAATCGCGGTGGAAGGATTACCTACCACGGGGTGGGCCAGGTTGTTGGTTATCCAATTATCAATCTTAGCCCCGACCGGGAAGATGTTCATGCCTTTGTGCGTGACTTGGAAGAAGTACTGATCCGGACACTCGCCCACTACAGCATCGACGCATTTCGCATCGACGGACTGACCGGCGTACATACACCCCGCGGAAAGGTGGCGGCGATTGGTGTGCACATCGCCCGCTGGATCACGACGCATGGCTTTGCCTTGAATGTGAACACCGATCTCAGTTTCTTCAATCTGATTATTGCCTGCGACGGCGAACAGGTGACTTCAATGCAGGATTTGTTGGGCCACGAGATTGATATGCGCGAGGTTGAGAATCACATCGTTATTCATTTTGCTGAGGTGTTTGAGATGACGGTAGATGAACTTTCACAGTCCACGGCTTAATCGCAAGAACGCAAACTAAGCGCAAAGGTTTGCGAAGTAAGAAGGCAAGTGCGCTAAACAACCTTTGCGAGTTTTGCGACTTTAACGCGCCCGATGCAGAACCGCGAGCGGTAGTGACCGGATGCTGGGCATTCACTTTTAGGCCACGAACGCTCTATTAATTGTCGTCGACCGAAGCATCCGGTCGCTACCGCTCCGGTTCCCCATCGAGTCTTTTCTAAAGGCGACCACCTAATAAACGCTAGATATCGGGTCAAAGTTGACTGTGGCACTTCAAACTTGAATTCGCGTAAACCAAAATGCTAAGCCTCGAGAAGATCAAAGAAGCCGCGGGCCGCATAAGTGGCCGGGTCCATCGCACGCCGGTAGTTACTTCGCGTTCCTTCAACGAACGAGCCGGCTGTGAAGTTTTCTTCAAATGCGAAAACCTGCAGCGTGCGGGCGCCTTTAAGATTCGCGGCGCCACCAACAAAATCCTTTCGTTAACTGAAGCAGAAAAGCGTCGCGGCGTGGCAGCATTCTCTTCGGGTAATCACGCTCAGGCGGTGGCGCTGGCGTCTCGCGAGGCGGGCGTCAGCGCAGTCATCGCGATGCCTGACGATGCGCCAAAGGCGAAGATAGCAGCGACGCGCGAGTATGGCGCCGAGATCATTTTTTACGATCGACTGAATCAGGATCGCGAGGCAGTGGCCATTGAAATTTCGCAGCGCGACGGGCGGGTCATGGTGCCGCCGTATGACGATTATTTTATTCTCGCCGGACAGGGTACATGCGGCCTGGAGTTTCTCGAAGAAGTGCCGGAGCTTGATTGTTTGTTGACGCCTTGCAGCGGCGGCGGTCTTTTTGCCGGCGTCAGCACGGCCGCGAAAGCGCTCAATCCGCGCGTCCGCTGTTTTGCAGTGGAACCCGACACCGCCGACGACACGCGACAATCATTTCGCAAAGGCGAACGAGTTTCGATTGGACCACCACCGACAATTGCAGACGGCTTGCGCGTACAGTCGCCGGGAGCCTTAACCTTTCCGATTTTGCAGCAAACGGCGGAAGATGTTTTAACAGTTTCCGATCAGGAAATAATCGAGGCGATGAAGTTCCTGCTCATTCGCCTGAAACTGTTGGTTGAGCCTTCCGGCGCTGCAGCAGCGGCCGCGGTTCTCATGCACAAGTTGCCGCAGAATGTGAAGCGAGTCGGCGTCGTGCTATCGGGCGGCAACATCGATGCAGAGTTTCTTTCCAAACTTCTGTTGACTGGCGACTAAGACGCTTGAGCACCTCTATTGTTGTTGGTACTGATTGAAAGGCTTCCGGCTAGCTGTACCGAGTTGATCTGGAGTCTCTCAGGTTGGGAAGGCGGGCTTGCCCCCGCTGTTTTGCGTGACCGGCCAGCGGCGTGCGATGCCAATCGCATTACGTGAAATAATCAGCGTCGGGTGTCGGGATATTGATTTAGTTTGACTAGACTCAAAATCATAGAACGCAGTTCAATCTCTCTTATTGCGGTGACATGAGGTCATAGACGACCTCATTCCACTGCGGCCTAAATAATTCGACTTCCGGCCCTGCCTGTCCTACAAATGCCTAATTAAGCGTGGAATGTTAGAATCCGATTATTCAACTAATTGAGGAAAAACACTTGGCCCGCGAACTACGCGTCATTAGTAACATC
>JBDUCC010000086.1:0-11057 GCA_040003675.1 bacterium
CATTGGGGCGACTCCTCAAGTATTAGCTGTTGGGCCTCCACGCTTGCGGGAGCGTTATGGAAGCTGCTTTGTGACGTCCCCGTTGCCACATGCAAGTGGTAGCAGGGTTTTCTCTGTTAAAGGCTCCAGATCCAACGAGAGGCTCTAATGTTTAGATCGCATCGTTTAGCTGTTAAGTCCCTGAAGCCTGTTGAGAGATAGGTCTTTGCGTTGGTCTGAGGTCCTGCGCTTCACTTATTTCCGCATGCGCCTGACTGTTAGTGCCGCGTTAAGGAGTGCGAGGGTTGCTTCCGTGGCCACTAACTCACCATAAGTAACTTTAGGTGCAGACGTTACGCCCGTTGACACTTATTGTCAACAAGCATTTAGAGCATAGGTCAGGTCCTCCTGATGCTTTAGCTTTGAGCAGCTACCACACCCAGCGAACGCTGCCAGACGGAGTATCCACAGCGCGTGATCTTAGCTGCTTATAAGAGCCCGTTCATCACACGCCAGTGGTAACCGGGCTTAATCTCACAATGGTTCACACACAACGACAATAATCGAGCTTGGTTGAGAAAAACTTGAGCTGTTGAAAACATTGAGTAATGCCGCTCTGGTTAAACTGGTTAAAACACCCGCTGATTTGAGATGTTCCTCAAAAACACCAGCTTGCATGCGCAAGGTTCGAAAGGAGCAGCGTTTGAAATGCGACTTATGACCATGACCAACTGGCCACTCCGATTGTTGCCGGACCAATAAGCCGTTTAGGACATGCGGACCAAGTGAATTTCAACGTTCGTGGAGAGCCTATGCCCTCGCTTATATGTTTGGCGCCTCTATGGTGAATATTGAGGAAGGTACTTCTTCACTAACGCGATTGACACATGTTGCGGCAGAAGCAAGAATGTAAAGTCATTACGCTGGAAGCAGAAGCGAGCCGCCACACCGTGCTTCTAACAAAACGGACTCAAACTACTAGCCCTATTCGATAACGATCATGCTACGCGATTTCCTGGAAGTGGTGGAGGCCGGAACGCCCGATGAGCGATTGTTGGCCTCCATCAATTGGGACCACCTGCCACGTCATGTAGCGATCATCATGGACGGCAATGGGCGCTGGGCCGCACAACGCAGTCAGCCTCGCATAGCAGGTCATCGCGCTGGGGTGGAGGCAGTGCGAGCAGCGGTAGATACAGGCGCGCGTCTGGGACTCGGCGCGTTGACGCTATATGCGTTCTCGACGGAGAACTGGAAGCGGCCGCGATACGAGATTGACGCGCTGATGCGCATGTTGCGACGTTACCTGCGCATTGAGCTGGACGAGATTGACAAGCAAAACATTCGCTTCCAAACCATCGGACGCACAGGCGCGCTCGCGAAAAACGTGCGCAGCGAAATTGAAAAGGCAACTGAGCGCACCGCTAAAAATACGGGCATGATTTTGGCCGTGGCTTTGAACTATGGCGGCCGCGCCGAAATTGTCGACGCCTCGCGGGCAGCGGTGCGCCGGTTATTGGACGAGGGAAACGCGCCGGATGAGCTAACTGAAGAGCGCATCACAAACGAGCTTTACACGCGAACGATGCCGGATTTGGATTTGCTTGTGCGCACGAGCGGGGAACTGCGCATTTCAAATTTTCTGTTGTGGCAGGCTGCGTACAGCGAGATCTATGTCACCGAAACGCTTTGGCCGGATTTCCGGCGCGTGCATTTGCTGGAAGCGATAGTTGACTATCAGCGGCGTGACCGGCGATTTGGTGGGCTAAAACTTGTCGCCAACTCTAAGTGAACTTCAACACGAGTTGCCGGAGTTTAGGATTTTCTATTTATCATTTTCCATTTCTCATTTGCCATTTGGGAAAAACCCCTGAGATTCATCTGAACGGCAGACTGCAAAACCAAAGCCAGATGCGTGCCTAAAATGAAAAATGGTAAATGGAAAATGATAAATGGAAAATGTTTTCTTCCGGCAGGAAATGAATGAACCGCATAATCACCGCGTTAGTCCTCCTTCCATTTCTGATCGCCTCAATATTGGTTCCCTGGCTGCAACTTCTTTTCGTAGCGCTGGCAGCTGCTGCCATGGTGTTCGCGCTTTACGAGTTTTATATACTTGCGCGCAAGCGCGACATGAAGCCGGATATTGCTGCGGGCTTTCTCGGCGCAGCCGCCCTCTTCACGATTTTCTACTTTGCTGAGCCTGGTCGCGATTTTGACTCTTTACTTATTCAGTTGACGCTGCTCGTGTTCACCGCCGGAGTGTTAATTGCGGCAACACTTCGCGGCGCCCCTTTTGAAAGAATAATCGCCTCATCAGGAGCCACAATCCTGGGCGTGTTGTACATCGTGCTGCTTGGCGGCCATCTGGTCGCCGTGCGCATGGGTTTTGAACAGAAACTTTCGGCCCACCTGTTGTCTTTCTTTTTTCTGGTGCTTATGGGCGCAGACACAGGTGCTTACTACACCGGACGTGCAATCGGGAAGCACAAACTGGCGCCAAAGATCAGCCCCGGAAAAACCTGGGAAGGCGTGGCCGGTGGAATGGTGGCCGCACTGGTGTTGGCCACCGTGTCTCATTTTTGGTTTTTCCGTGAACTTCCTTTGAAGTGGGCGCTGCCACTCGCTGCGCTAATGATGATGCTCGGTGTGCTGGGTGACTTGTCGGAAAGCGCGCTAAAACGTAGCGCGGGTGCAAAAGATGCCGCGAAAATATTGCCCGGTCACGGCGGCGTGCTTGACCGTTTAGATAGCTTGCTCTTCAACGCGCCGCTCATCTACTATTTTGCGCGCTTGTATTTTGGAAGCGGTCGTTTTTAATTGAAGTGGCACAACTTTTGAACTTGCGTGGTTTCTTCCTCTCCCAAAGGGAGAGGGAGTAAGCTGATGACGACGAAAAAAATAATTATAATCGTCACCTCGATTGTAGTTGTACTTGGTTTGATAGTGTTGCTCTTCGTTGCCGGAATCGTGGGCGCAGTGTTTTATGGGATTGGCAATAGCGAAGCGACAACCGTCGCCCAGGACTTTTTAAGAACTAACGAACGCTTGAAACAGGATATTGGGGACGTGAAAAGTTTCGGCAAATTTGTCACCGGCAACATCAACGTCAGGAATGGCGACGGCACAGCGGAACTGAGTCTTAAAGTCACAGGTGAACGAAAGACGGTGAACGCTTCTGTAGAATTGATGTATCGCAGCGGACACCAATGGCGAGTGACTGCGGCTTCTTACCAAAACGAAGCGGGTCAAACCATCGACCTGCTCAACCCCTACGAATCTCGTAAACGTTTTTCTGTAAAGCAAACTGTCAGTTTGCGGTCGTAGGAGTAACCGTTCTTGGCGAATTTGGGATCGTTTCGCTTCCGCACCAACGCAAACTAACAGTTTGCTTTAGTTAAGAAACTCGTCGCCCCGGGATGGCGGTATAACAAATGACAGCTAGAGGCGTTGCTATACTCGGCTCCACCGGCTCGATCGGCCGCAATACGTTGCGTGTAATCGAGTCGCTTGGCAGCGCGCAGTTTCGCGTCGTAGCGCTGGGAGCTGGTCACAACGTCGAAACGCTGGCCGACCAGATCGCGACGCATTTGCCGGAGTTGGTTTCGGTGGACAGTGAAGAAGCCGCGCACGAGCTGCGCGCGAAGCTGTTCGACCGCGATATTGACTTGCCGCGCATCATCATCGGCGAGGCCGGCCTTATTGAAGTTGCCACACACGCCCTGGCCGATTGCGTGGTTTCTGCGACTGTCGGCGCGGTGGGCTTTGTCCCGACCTTGCGCGCTCTGGAAGCCGGAAAGCGCGTCGCACTCGCCAACAAAGAAACCCTGGTGATGGCGGGCGAACTTATGACCAGGGCGGCCCGCGCTTCAGGCGCCGAACTGTTGCCGGTTGATTCGGAACATAATGCGTTGCATCAATGCCTGCGGGGAGAGAAACGTTCCGAAGTAAGGCGAATAATACTGACGGCATCGGGCGGACCTTTTCGCACTGCGACTAAAAGTAAGATGGATTCGTCAACGGTGTCCGAAGCGTTACAGCATCCCACCTGGAACATGGGAGCGAAAATCACCATCGACTCAGCCACCTTGATGAACAAAGGACTGGAAGTGATCGAAGCGCATTGGCTGTTTGGCTTTGCCTGGGATGAGATCGCAATCGTTGTCCATCCCGAGTCTGTGGTGCATTCGATGATCGAACTGGTCGATGGCTCAGTGATCGCACAGATGGGCATCACCGACATGCGGCATGCTATTCAATATGCTTTGACGTATCCCGATCGTCATTCGTGTGAACTACCGCCGCTCGATTTGACGGCACTTTCTGCTCTCCATTTCGAGCCTCCCGATTCCGAGCGCTTCCCCTGCATAGCTCTCGCCTATCGCTCCTTGCGCGAAGGAGGCACCTTGCCGGCGGCAATGAACGCCGCTAATGAAGAAGCGGTGCGCGCTTTCATTGAGGAACGGATTTCGCTGACAGACATCCCAATCGTTATCGAAGACGTGATGAACAGCCACAACAATCAGCCTGCTACCGAGCTTGATACCATTCTCGACGCCGATCGAAACGCGCGGGTCTCCGCCGTCAATGAAATAGCAAGACTCACCAAGGCCGCACCCCTACTCGCCGAAAAGTGACGGAAGTTTAGAGCACAAACTTCCCTGCTTTTTCCGGCAGTAAAGCAAACTGTTAGTTTGCGGCCGTACGCGTTTCCGCTCAACCTTAAGGCTCGGGAACCGAACACAAACTAACAGTTTGCTTTACGATGCAACCCAACGGTTCGGCTCTGAACTACCGCGCAATTCCGATTTAAGACAGTTTGACGCGTTCTCCGCTCGCCGCTACACTCAATTACGGCAGCAGCGAGGTTTAGTCTGCGAGCTAAACCGGCGGCATTTACTTTACTGAAATGCAAGAAAGAGATTTTGATTGATGAGCTATCTGATATATCCATTGGCGTTCATTTTCATCCTCGGCTCGGCCGTTGTTATCCATGAATTTGGCCACTTCATCGTCGCCAAGCTGTTCAAGATTCGCGTCGAGACTTTTTCGGTGGGTTTTGGTCCCCGATTGTTTGGCAAAAAGTGGGGTCATACCGATTACCGCGTCTCGGCGATACCGTTGGGTGGTTATGTAAAACTCGGTGGGGACGAATCTAACGCTCCGATCGAAGGAGAAGGCGCAGAGGATATTCCAGCCGCGGAAAGATTCGACCTCCGTCCGCGCTGGCAACGAATCCTGGTTGCTCTTGCCGGTCCGGTGATGAACGTCATCACGGCGCTGGTGATTCCGTTTGCAGGAGCGTTGATGTATGGCGTTCCCGCGACGCCCGCACCAGTCGTCAGTAGCATTGCGAGCGGCGGTGCATCCGAGGTGGCCGGATTGCAGCGCGGCGATCGCATCGTTGCTTTCAACGGAATTGAAAATCCCAAGTGGGACACAATACGGGGCGATGCGCTGTTGTCGCCGGGGCAACCGCTGCCGGTTGTTGTGGAACGAAATGGGCAGCGTCAACAACTGACAATCACACCAAGAGCACACGTCGAAGACGGCGAGACGGCCGGGCTGCTCGACTTCATTCCCGATTACGGCGACGTGCCCGTGGTGGTCCGCGAAGTTGAGCCGAACACGCCGGCGGCAGAAGCGGGCTTGCAAGCGGGCGATCGCGTGTTGTCAGTATCTGGTCAGCCGGTTCATAGCGCTGAACAAGTCACACAGTTCATACGCGATCATAAAGGCGAGCCCATTACGCTGACTGTTGATCGGGACGGTCGGCAGCTAAACATTACAGCTAGCGCGCGAAAACTTTCCGACGGCCGAGAACGCCTCGGTTTTAAGCCTGACGAGGAAATACCTTTGCATCAGGCTGGGATCGCGACTGCCGGCGCTTATGCGGTCGGCACCAATCTGGAAATCCTGCGGTTGACCGGTAAGGCGCTGGGGCAGTTTTTTACGGGACAACGTTCCGCGCGAAACACCCTGTCGGGCCCGGTTGGGATTTACAAAGCGGCTGGCTCGGCGGTTGAGAGATTCGGTTGGGGAGGCTTTTTTACAACGTTGGCCTTTCTGAGCCTGAATCTGGGCATCTTCAATCTGCTGCCAATTCCGGTGCTGGATGGCGGGGCGATATTCCTGCTTTTGATTGAAGGTGCGTTGGCGTTGGTCGGGATGAAACTTTCCATGCGAGTGCGCGAAAGAATCCAGCAGGTGGGATTTGTCATGGTGATTCTCCTGATGGTCTTTGTGATCACCAACGATTTTTTGAAACAGGCATCGATTTGGCGAGGTAAGGGCAATCAACCGGCGGCGACCCAGCCAGGGAAATAGCATTAGGTTTCGAGTTTCGAGTTCCGAGTTTCGAGTCAGGGAAGCACAACTCGACCAAACTCGAAACACGAAACTCGAAACTCGAAACTCGAAACTGAATCATTATGCGAAAGTCGAAAGCAGTTCAAGTTAAGCATCTCCAGATTGGCGGCGGCGCGCCGGTGGTCATCCAGTCAATGACCAAGACGGACACCGCGAACGTCGGCGAGACTGTCGCGCAAATTGAAGAGATGGTAAGCGCCGGATGCGAGATTGTGCGCTTGGCTGTTCCCGATAACGATGCTGCGATCGCTCTGAAAGAGATTCGCAAGCGCGTCCCGGATGTGCCGCTGGTTGCGGACATTCACTTCCACTACAAGCTGGCGCTGCTGGCGCTCGAAGCCGGCATCGACAAGCTGCGGCTTAATCCGGGAAACATCGGCAAGCACGAACGGATCGTCGAGGTGGTCCGGGCGGCACAGGCGCAGAAAGTTCCGATTCGCATCGGCGTCAACGGCGGGTCGCTCGAAAAAGATCTGCTGGCGAAATATGGCACCGCGACGCCGGAAGCGATGGTTGAATCCGCGCTAAGGCACATTCACATTCTCGAGGATCTGGGATTTACCGATACGATCATCTCGCTGAAAGCTTCAGATGTTCAACGCACAGTCGCTGCCTATCGCTTACTTGGCGAGAAAGTTGATTATCCATTTCATCTCGGCGTGACTGAAGCAGGGACAGCCTTTGGCGGCACGATCAAGTCATCAATCGGTTTGGGTATTCTGCTGCACGAAGGCATTGGCGACACGATTCGAGTTTCCCTGGCAGCCGAACCGCAGGAAGAAGTGCGTGTTGCCTGGGAGATTGTAAAGTCGCTCGGGTTGCGTACGCGCGGCGTTACCGTGGTTGCATGTCCTACCTGCGGACGTCTCGACGTGGACAACTTCGTTGAGATTGTTACTGAGATCGAACGGCGCCTCGCGCATGTTGAAGAGCCATTGCATCTTTCAATCATGGGTTGCGCCGTAAATGGACCAGGCGAGGCGCATGATTCTCAACTCGGCGTGACCTTTGGCCGTGGCGTCGGCATGATCTTCAAAGACGGCGTGCCAATGCGCAAAGTCGCCGGCGAAAACATCGTTGACGCTTTTGTGATGGAAACGGAAAAGCTTTTGGCAGACATTGCTGCAAAAAGGCAAGATGAGGCGAACGCTGAAACGCGCGACCTGGTGACGGTCAAATAGCTTTTGGACTGCGTCGGCTTGACGGCGCTTTTGGTAACCCTCGCAATCCCTTTAAGAGATCAGTTCGACTCTTCCCGCGTCAAAAACAGTCCCAAGGCTACTTGATAATGTAACGTCTTTTCGGCGGCAGCGCCGAAGCAGAGGTCGCAGCCATGCTCAGAAACAGGGCGTCGGTGGCGGGTTTGCGATTGATGTTCACGATAAGCTGCTCCCGCATTTCTTCAATCTGTCCGATCCAAATTGCCGGTCGCTTACTATCCAAACCTTGTGCCATTGCTTTTAGCTTCGGTAGCACGTCGTGATTGACAATTATCTCTGCGTTCGCATCAAGCGAAAGCAACCAGACATCTCGAATCAAAGTTTCCAGAACATCTAACCGGGTTTCATATTCGTCTTTGTATTGAGACTCATTGAGTTCTTCAGCGGACCGCAGCAATTGCAGCCGATCGTCGGCTTGAACGAGTGCCTGAAGCACCTTCAACATCGCCTTACGCTGTTCAATGAAATCGTCCAGATCCTCATCAACCGCACGGCTCAGACTTCCGCGCGCAACTCGCGCCCGCACCCGCGCTTCGGCCGGGGATGCAATCTTATTTTTCAACAAATATCGTTCGATCTCAGTGGCTGCGATCGGCGAGAAGCGAATAATTTGGCAGCGCGAGCGAATGGTTGCCAATAACCACGCGGGACGTGAAGTCAAAAGAATAATGTGCGACGTTGGCGGCGGCTCCTCAAGGATTTTTAACAGAGCGTTCGCCGAATTGTCATTTAGTTTATCCGCGTCTTCGACAATAAAAACGCGCGCCTTGCCTTCGAAGGGTCGATAGTTTGCTGCGATCTCAATCGCGCGCATTTGTTCAACCAGCAAGACGCGTTTGGGAGCCACGACCAATCCCACGTCCGGGTGGTCTGTCCAGATTATTCCTTTCCACTCGTCCGAGTCGTCACTGGCCGGATAGTTGATTTTTAGAATTCGTTTACAGGCAGGACAACTTCCGCACGCTTCCACTCCCTGGGGCGAACGACAGTTGAGCGCCCTGGCAATCTCCAGCGCAAATAACTTTTTGCCGATGCCGTCCTCGCCGGTAAAAAGCATGGCACCCGGCAACCGAGAGGATTCAAGCATTCTCAGCAGCAGTCTTTTTACGCGGTCGTTTCCGACTAATTGGTCAAACATCAGGATTCTTTTGAGTAAGATTTCCTACCAGGGTTGGGGCCGAGCCGTTAGGCATGGTTAAGTTTGGCCCCAACAAAGTGTCCTCTGCTTTTCAAGAAGGGCACGATTATCTTTTTCACGCATTCGTGAGTTTCTTCGTGACGTCGATTCGTTTCGACAATCTTGACCCTGTCAGGCTCGGCACGCGCCAGTTCGAGATAAGCGTTACGCACGCGCACATGGAAATCGGAAGTCTCCGCATCGAGCCGATCGCCCTGATGTTTACCATTCGCTCGACGGCTAGTGCGCGCTATTGAGTCTTCCACGGAAAGATCGAAAAGCAACGTCAAATCCGGTTTCAATCCTTCAGTGGCAAGCTGGATAATCTCGGAAATCAGCTCCGCGGGAAAGCCACGACCCCCTCCCTGATATGCAACTGTCGCATCAGCATACCGATCCGAAATAATCACCTGGCCTGACTCGATGGCTGGCCGTAAGACGCGTCGCACATGCTGCGCGCGATCGGCTGCGAAAACCAACAGCTCCGTAAGCGGATCTACCTCTTCATGCGCATCGAGCAATGCCCCGCGCAGCCGGTTGCCAACGGGTGTGCCGCCGGGTTCGCGTGTCAGCACCACTTCACAGCCCGCTTCTCTCAAGTAACTTGCGAGCATGCGGAGCTGCGTAGATTTGCCGCTACCATCGATTCCTTCGAAAGTAATAAAGGTTCCGGACACGCGTTTCCTCTTGTCGGATTAAAGTGCAGGCCAGAGTTTAAAGGAATGTCACGATTCAGGCGAGTTCGGAGTACTGACTGGTTCGAACGCACTCTCGGTGGGAGTTTGTGAGCGGAGGTCGCCGCTGTTGCGCCGCGTTTGCGAGATGGTTGAGATGGCGTGTTTGAAGATCAACTGCTCGTGAGCGCCGGATTCAAGCAACACGGAAAACTTGTCGAAGCTGCGGATACGGCCGGTGAGCTTTGCGCCGTTGAGCAAATAGATGATGACAGTTGTTTTCTCGCGGCGGACAGTATTTAGGAATGCGTCCTGAATATTTTGCGGCGCGGGCTTTCCATCTAACATGGCCACACCTGTAGGCTCGGTTGCTGACATGGGGGAATGGTTCAGACTACCGTAAGCGGTTTCTTCCTGACAAGGAATATCAGGTTGTGAAGGAATCTTTAACTTTTATGAAGCTGTCGCCTGGAGCAACTGAAAGATAGCTGACTGCGTGATGGGGTCTTCGCCGAACCCGTCAAACCATTCGGCGCCGGGCTCGCGACGAAACCAAGTTAACTGCCGCTTTGCATAATGCCGCACGTCAAGCTTTGTCTGCTCGATTGCGCTAGTCAGGTCGCGTTTGTCTTGAAGATATTCAACCACCCGGCGATAACCATGAGCACCGAGGGCGTTTGAACTCGCCGGGACGCCCTGTTTCAGCAAGGACTCAACTTCGTTGACCAACCCGGCGGCAAAGTGTTTTTCGGTGCGTTCGTTAATGCGCTGGTAGAGGTCCAGGCGAGGCGGATTAAGCACAATTAGGCGAAGGCGTCCGGCAATCTCAGGGGCAGGGGGTCTTAACACTTTCTGCTGGGACATCCGGTCTCCAGTTTGCAGGCGAACTTCGATTGCGCGTTGGACGCGCGGCCAATCACGGGGAAAGAGTTCCGCCGAGCTTTCCGGATCCAACCGCCGCAGCAGCCGGTGCAGATGTTCGGCGCCTTTGTTTTCCCGAATCGAATTAAGGCGTACGCGGATTGCTTCGTCAGTTTGCGGACTGGGAAACAACGGATTGCGCAGCGCGCGCAGATAGAATCCAGTGCCGCCTACCAATATCGCAACGCGGCCACGCTGCTCGATCTCCTCGATTCTTTTGACTGCTTCGCTCGCCCAATCACCGGCCGTGTAATTAATTTTTGGCGAGACGAAATCGATTAGATGATGTGGGACACCACGGCGTTCTTCGAAGGGAACTTTCGCGGTTGCGATTTGAATGTCCTGGTAAACCTGCACCGAGTCGCAGTTGATAATTTCGCCGCCGAAACGCAGCGCGACTTCAATTCCCAGCGTGCTCTTGCCGGAAGCTGTTGGGCCAACGATTGCGATAACACTGGGACCGCGGGCGTCTCGCCCGCCACCCCGTACGTCACCCGCAACTTCCCAATGAGATTTTATTCGCTTGCCCTTGTCAGTGTCAGCGCTCACGCGCGAGAGAATAGCATGCGGTAAAGAAGTACTGCCCAGAGGAGGGTGATGAGAATCAGCGTCCCAATGATTTGATTACGTGAGAAACGCATCATGCTATTGGAGAAGCAAATCAGCTAACGCTTCGTCATCAGGTCGTACCAGCGCGTGGCCGTCAACCTCGAAAAC
>JBDUCC010000087.1:0-11025 GCA_040003675.1 bacterium
CGGGCGATTAGCTGAGTATATTGCGATCCGAAGTCAAGTATTATGACAATTTCGTGTTGCGTTGTTGGTGTCAAAAAAAGAAAACCTCAAGTGGCGCTTCGCGCGTCAAAACGTTAGAGTCAGGATTAATAAATTGGGGATTATACTTTCCGACTGGAATAACTCAAGAACCGAGCAGAATGATATCCATTATCGACAAGTCACTCCGGCTGACGTTTATTTTTACTCTCGCTGTTTTGATTGCGCCAATATCGAGTTGCTCTGCGCAGGCACATAACGGCGGCGAGCGCGCCGCGAAGCAGGATTCACGCGCATTTCTTTCGCAACCCCTTACCGTCGGTTGGCGGTATAACTCGGACCTCACGCTGAATCTTACGCCCGCATTCGACCGCGATCGTGTTTATTTGCCGCTGGCGGGCGGAATTATTGTCTCGCTTAAAGCGGGCGATGGAAGCTTAATTTGGCGTTCAGAGTTCGGAGGAGAACTATCAGCGTCGCCCGTCGCTGACGATCGTAGTGTTTATGTAGCCTCAGAAATCGGCAAACCGGAGGCTGGCACGCGCCGAGCGACTGGCGCCTTGCGCGCGCTTGGCAAAGAGGGCGGCGTAACGCAGTGGATGCGCACCCTCGCCATGCCGCTTCTGGGATCACTTACGCTTGCGAATGGCAAACTAGTTGGCGGCGGTAGTGACGGCAGGCTCTACGCTTTCGACAGTCGCACCGGCGAGCTTCGTTGGTCTCTCGAGTACAGCGCGCCGTTTAACTCGCAACCAGTCATTGCTGGCTCGCGCGTCTATGCGGGTAGTGAAGATGGGAACCTGATTGTGCTGGACGAGCAAACCGGAAAGCTGATGTGGCGTTATCGGACGCGAGGACCAGTGAGAGGTCCTGTCGCAGTGATCGATGGCGTGGTGTATTTTGGTTCCGGCGACAGTTACGTTTACGCAGTGAACAACGCTAACGGACGACTGCTTTGGCGCAAGCGCACTGGCGCCAGTGTTCAAGCAGTGGTTCGCGCCGGTGAAGATTTGTTGGTGGCCTCGCTTGATAATTACGTCTATAAGTTTTCACTAGCCGGCAAACGACTTTGGAAACGACAAATGCCCGGCAGAATTTCGTCACAGCCTTTGATGACGGAGCTTGAAGCGCTCTTCACGCCGTTGTCGAGTTCGGCTGGGGTAGTTTTGGAACTACGAGACGGACGCCAGGTTAATTCCCTTCCCGTAGGCGAAGAGATCACTACCTCGGCGTCGCCGGTAGCGGTCGGCGCGGTAGTTTTATTGACTACTGAACACGGGTTGCTCGCCTTCTCACAACCACGCGAAGCCGCACCAAAACCCTAAATATTTCCTGCGTGAGTATGGGACAGCTAGAGTCAGGGAAGCTTCGCCTGGAGAGGAGCGTCGCCGGGCTCAGTGCGGCGACGAAACATCCAGAGCCGCGAGAGCAGACCGTGAAAGATATAGCCGGTGACAATGATCAGGAGTACGTAGCGGGAGTAGAGGAAAATCAACATGCCGACGGCAACGGCAAGAATTATGGTGCGCATTCCGCGGCTGCGCGTACCGACAGTCTTGAAACTTGAGAACCGCAGCGTGCTCACCATCAAAACGCTTAACAATCCCACCAGCGCCATTAAGAGTAACGAATAGGCTTCAGCTCGCTCTGGTCCATACTTGACCAATGGTAACGGCGCAAAATGGATGATGGCGGCAATTAATCCGCCCGCGACGGGAATTGGCAAGCCGACAAAACTCTTTTTATCAACTTTGATTGTGCCCTCGGCGAGAATTCGTGGTCGGGAAGACTGAACATTAAAGCGCGCCAGGCGAAAACCGCCGCACATCAGGTACATGAACGAAAGGAACCACGCCAGGCTGTGAAGGTCGCTGCCCTCCTGCAGTGTGCCACCATAACCCCAAACATAAGCAAGCACTGCGGGCGCCAGGCCAAACGTAACAACGTCTGCAATCGAATCCAGTTGCACCCCAATTTCAGTAGTCGTGCGTGTCATGCGGGCCAGACGCCCATCGAGCATATCGAAGAGAACCGCCCAGCCAATAGCCTTGGCTGCGTTGTCCAGATAAACAGCCGCCTTCGCAAGATCGGCTTCAGATCCGGCACCCACAAACTGAAAACCGCGCACCGCGGCCATCACGGCATAAAAGCCCATACCTATGTTTGCTGCGGTGAAAACCGAAGGAATAAGGTACAAGCCCTTCTGCAACCCCCGCCTTTCGGGGTTCTTCTGCTCGCCTGGAATTGATGTGCGCGAAACGGTGCTCATCGAATCCTCCCAATTACCGTAACTCCACCGCGCACACGGGCGCCCTCATGGACCAATACTTCTACCTGCCTGGGTAATAAAATGTCTGTCCTCGAACTGAACTTGATTAAGCCGAAACGTTCCCCTAACGAAACCCGTTCGCCGGCATGCTTCCAGCAAATAATTCGACGCGCCAAAATGCCGGCTATCTGTTTGCAGACAATAGTGATTGACTCTCCCTGGATAGTTAAGGCGTTTTGTTCGTTCACCAGGCTGGCGTTCTCATCCGTCGCCATCAGGAATTTACCACGCGTGTAGGCAATGTTTGTGATCTCGCCTGCAATTGGCGCCCGGTTAATGTGGACGTCGAGCGGTGACAGGAAAATACTAACCAGCGTTGCAGACTGTTCAGCCGTTTCCTCAACAGGTCTTACTCGCGTAACTCGGCCATCGGCAGGCGCGACTACCAGCCGTGGGTCTGCCGGTGACTCGCGTTTCGGATCACGAAAAAAGAAAGCCATGAATGCGGCCACGATTGCAAACAGAATGGCAACCGGCCACCAGCCGATTAGAAGCAGCAGAACCGTTACTGCTCCCGGCACCAAAATATAAATTATTCCCTCGCGAGCTATTCTCAAATCGTATCCACCGCAATTTTCTTTTGGGAAACCCAACGCGCTTTAGCAAGAAAGGGGACGCGATACCAACGCGTCCCCCATGACATTAAACCTTGATTAGCGGCCTTCGTTCCGCTTTAGTGACTCAAGCTTTCAGTTTTCTGGTGTTGCATCATAATGGAATACATCTGGTCTTTAAGGGCTAGTTTCTTCTTCTTTAACGTAACTTCTTCCAGTTGCTCTTCGTCGCTCGGATAGGCCAGGGATGAAAGTTCACCTAACCGTTGTTCGTATCGAGTGTGCTCCCGGGCCAATTCACGGAACTCGGGGTCTCGATTCATCAGCTCTTCCTTGAGCAGATCCGCAGTTGTAACATCCATTTCGCGCATGTCTCCTTTCAGACGATGGGACTGGCAAGATTATTTTAGGAGAGGTAGTCGTGAAACCCCTCGGAAATGTTTGGGACACGAAAAAATGGTAGCCCAATTACTCTAATGGATCAAGCGGTTCGAACTAGTTGAATCGTCATTACCAGGGCATCCTCGGTGGGCTGCGAATAATATCCCTTGCGCCGCGCAGTTATGCGAAACCCGCACTTTTCATAAAGCGAGAGTGCGGCTTTGTTTCCAGCGCGCAACTCGAGAAAAGCCGCGTCCACACCCCCGCGCGCGCCCTCTTTCAGAATGCGCGCCAGCAAAGAAAGCCCTATTCCCTGACGACGATATCTTTCCCGCACGGCGACATTGTTTATGTGCAGTTCGTTAGCTCCGATGCGCGCCACAACGTAACCGGCTAGCCGGTGGGAAACGCGGGGCGCTTTAGATTCCCCGGCGCGAGCTACCAGCATGAGGTCGCGGTTATTGCCCTGCAGTTCCGCGTAGTATGCAGCCCAACCCCAAGGGCTTAGTCCTGATTGCTCCTCGATTTCCACGACTTCGAGCAAGTCATGTTCGGTCATTCGGCTTATGGAAACACCACTTCCTGGTTTCTCAAGGACGCGCTGGGTTATTGCCATGGTTGATTAATCTCAGCGTCGGAAGGTCGCACATAAATCGCCTTAAGAGATTCCGCATCCTGAAGCTGACCCAGGGAAAAAAGTCTTAACGCGAGCGCGGAAACATCCTGCGCCAGGTTTCTAGTTGGAGGCGCAAGCCTCCAGCAATTTTGGGCAATATCAGAGCCCGCCGAGTGCGTCACGAACTTAACATGATATTGCTCAGCGCGCTCCTGCAGCAGCGCACGATGAACATCCACTGCGGGGCCCGCCCATACGACACTCGGAAAACCGCCGTAGCGTTCGATTAGTCTTTGCGGTGACAAGTGGGTAGCGGAATCGAGTTCGACCACCTCGTCGCCAGCGACAGAAAACATTTGCGCGAAAACTTCGCCGCGACCCGCCGGTAAAAGTGCAACACTGGCGTTCGACGTCCCGGCACTGTGCGCTACCGCATTAAGGGTGGGCACGCCCGCGCATGGCCTGTGTAACGTCGCTGCCAGACCTTTCATCGTCGCGATCCCAATCCTTAGACCAGTAAAACTTCCCGGCCCCGAAGCACACGCGAAAAGTTCGACGTCTGCAAGCTTGAGTTCGGCATCGTTAAGACATTCGTTTATGTCTGCAAGAAGGCTGTTCGAGTGGGAAACTTTAGGATCACCAGTTCTTGATGCCAACGCGTTTGTGCCCCGCGCCAAAAAAATGCTTCCGCCCAGGGTTGCCGTTTCCAAACTCAAAATGACGGGCACGCTATTCAAAACAGAATTCAATGTTCCGGCAATTCATTTCCGCCGGGAACAACCAGACGCACCACCCGCGAGATGCAGTTGGCAAGTTGATAAGGCAGCCTTGGCAATTTGTTTAGCCGGCCATGGACGCTAATGGTCGCGATGATTGGATTCGGCCAGCGCTGACGTAAGCCGTCAATCAGGCCCGACGGCTGCCGCCACAAGGCCGCCATTGGCACCGGATGGTTCATGGGCGGTTGGAAAGCAGCGAATGGGTTGGACCATTGCCGCAAAACCGTTTCCACCAGCCAGTTAGGCAAAATTGACGATCCAAGGCTGAACGGCAATTTATCAGTATTTGCATCAAGCAGCCGGTGCGCCAAACTAAACGCACTCAGAATCCAGCTTGCCCTCGTCTTATCTTTTCCCAGGCATATCTCCCAATCAAAGCTTGGCGACGGAGACTCCATCGCTGCCGCAACATCGCAAAGCCATAAGGGCCGCCAGGCACCATGCTTCAAAAGATGGATAGACAAAAGCGCCGCATGGTCTTCATCGCTTAGTACGCGGATCTGTTGCTGACCTACGGTGTGCGTCTTCGATCTGCTGAACAGTTCCTCAACACTTCTGTCACCAATCTCAGAAAACTGTCGATGTAGATCGATCCAACAGTCGCTGCCCTCCGGACTACTGAACAGCTCCATTACTGCGTTGTGATGCTCATGCTTCACACAGATGTCGATGTCGCCATAAGGACGCAGGGTTCGCTCTGGATACAGGCCTGCTGCCACCCAACCCTTGGCAAGAACTGCATCCAGCGACGCCTCTCGCAAAAGGCGAAAGACCTTCTCAATCTTTTGCTCTTGTATCTCGGCCTGTAATGACTGGAGACGATAGCCCTGATGGAGCAACTGGCCAGACGAGGACTCGCGCACTGGGCTATCGCGAACAACTCGCCAGCCCAGCGCGGTTGCGCCGGATCCCATCAGCAAAGGCGTGATCTGGTCCAACTCCGGCTCGGAAAGATCGAAAGGTGGCAAATCCTTTGAACGCCAGGCGCCCGTCAAAGCCCTGGCTATGAGTTGTCCTGACGCCTTGCCTGTTCGACTCATGTGCGATAAATCTCGTTCCGGTTGTCACCGGTCAGCGATTCGTTCCATCCTTTTCAGCAGGGCGTCTACAATGGCGCTTGTGTCGCCCCTAACCCCTTTGAGTACTTCAGCCTTCCTGGTCACCTGTCGCAAGGTCGATAAGGCTTTCTCTGGACTCCTGCGCGCGGACACCGTATTGAACAGCATCTCCAGCACGCCCTTGCCGGGCGAAAGCTTGCGCGGCCGCCATGTCGCTCCCCGCTTGTAACCGGTCATCAAAACCAGACCCACGGGTAGCGGTTTCTTTCCTGACTTGCCACCGAGCTCGCCCACTGTAATGCGCGCTTGTGTGTATTCGCCCTCAGCTCTGATCTCCAAAGGTTTTGCAAAAGGATGCACCAGACCCTTGGCGTCAAACACAGCGTACTCGTCGGAATAATACGTGGCGCCGGCCCGCACTAGCGCTGACACCAGCGTAGATTTTCCGCTGTAGCTACGGCCGGGAATCACGATCGCCTTTCCTTTCCAGCCCACCACGCCCGCGTGAACGAAGACGCGATGACGAGCAAATTCGCCGACAAACAAACGCAGGTCTGATTCTAACCGTTCGAAAACGTCCTGGAGATTCGTTGAGCGCGCAATGCGCATATCATCACCGTAAAGCACACTGAAGCGCCGTCCGTTCGCTCGAGACCCGGTGCTGCCGGCCATTAGTGAATAGACGCGATCAACGAGCGGCGTGCTGGTGTATTGCCAACCCGCCGGCAAATATTCGCAAACACGATCCAGCGCCGCGGCATCATTCGATCGCACACCGATTCGCACTCCGTAAGATTTCAATGCAAAGCCCGCCACCCATCCCAGGCGGTCGATTTTTTTCATCCAGGCCGAGGTCGCTTTCAACCTCGGCATAGTCGATTCATGCATGCTTGAAGTTTTGGAAATACCGGTTTTCAAGACGAATTATTGAAGAAGCTTACTTCAACTGCTCGATAGAAAAACTGTCGAGCGATATCACACCGAAGATTGGGCAGGGGGAAGCGGTACATCCTTCTCGTTGGACGCTGACGACAACACAATCTGTGTTTGGCTGAGTCGCAAATTCAAAACTGATGACCTTCCAATCGCCGGAGCCTTTGGACAAAGCCTGCGACTGGCCCAGGCGCTTGCCAGTACGTACATCCGTCACCGTAACAACCGGCAATCCGCCACTGACGACCTCCTGCGAGCGAGCGGCAAAATTTATCCTGTAACGCTGTGACGGCTCTACCAAAAGCAGTTGCGAAACCAGATCAGTTCCGGGGTTCGAATCACCTGCGAATTCAATCCGAAGGTTCTTTGAGCCGGTATGGGGTTGGCTCGAGTCTGATGAAACCGTGGCTGCCGGTAAGTTTCGGGGGATGCGCCAGTTGAAACCTCCTTCCGCGAAACTCAAAGTGCCCTCGAATCCGCCATCAAAAATTTGCCGGCTTGATTGGTCACCTGAGGCACCGCCGCCATTCGTCGCACTCCATAGTTGATACGCTTCTGCGAAGCTTCCCTTGTCGAAAAGCTTGTTAATTAAATCCTGTCTCGTGTCCTTGTCAGTTGTACCCGCCGCTTGAAACTCAACCAGGGCTTCCTGAGGTCTGCCGTGGCTCGCAAAAAATCGCGCCATCGCCTTGTGAGCAGCCTGGCTGTCAACCTGGACCATTTCCTTAACGACTTTGGGATCACCATGCGATAGATTCCATGCGAGGTCCACAAGGTTAGGGACAAGTTCAGGATTACTTTGCGCCGCCTGATTCAAGTCCTTGAACGCGGCTTCATACTGACCAAGGCGCAACAGCAGGTTACCTCGTTGCCAACGCGGCATGGCGTAAAACGGCGCGCGCTTGACCGCCTCGTCAAACGCAGCCAACGCGCCGCCCGGGTCGCCCATTTGGTCGCGAATTAACCCCAGGTCCATCCATAACGAATAATCGGCTGCGCGAAGCCCAACCGCTCGCTCCGATTCAATGGCGGACTCCGTCGGCGACTTAGCAAGGTTCAATACTGCCGCACGTGCCCGATGACTGTCAGCATCTTTTGGACTCATTTCGATCGCCATGTTCGCCGCCATTGCGTTGCCGGTGAGGAGCGCATATTTCACGAACATTCGCGATAGCCCGAGCCGCGCTGTAGAGTTGATGGCCCATCCGCACAAGCCGATGGCGATCAGCAATGCCAGCAAACGGATCGGTCCCTGAGTAAGAGCTTTCGAGTCCACGATGTTGAGAGAATTAGTCGGCCGACGAACGTCGTGCTGCAATTAGCAGATGAATTAGTCTAAAGAAAAAGCGTGCCTGCTCCTTTCGGAGGGCACGCCCTTTTTCTAAGCGTTCTACACTAATCGGTGTCTTATGGTGCGCCGGGGCTGGGATTGCCACCGCCATTGAAAGCAAAGATGAGACCGCCGGCCAGAAGACCGCCACCGATAACGATGGCTGCAATTGTACCAGCGCCGATGCCGCCGCCCGCTGCCGCTGCTCCTGCCGCTGCTGCCGCTCCTATGAGCGGTCCGCAGAAATTCAGAGGAGCACCGCCACCGCTCTTATTGCTCTCCTTCACCTTATCTTGGCTTTCGCTGTCCACTTGACCTTCAGTGCCCTTCTTCGTCTTCAGCACTATGCAGCCTGCCACCACCTTCACCTTGACTTTGCATGGCTCGGCTTCGGTTCCAGCGGGTGGCGCCGGCGGGCAATCAAAATCAAGCACGACCTTGCTGTTAGGTTCGAGGTCCAAGGTACCCAGGGGCCCTAAATCGATGGTAGCGCTAACGCCGTCGGGCGTTTCAATGGTCGCACCTGTCGCGAGGCTGCCGCCACTGGCAGTGCTATTGCCGTTGACGAGGATGGGGCGGTTGCCACTGGTATTTATTCGGACTACGAGTTGTTGTTGCACCAGGGCCGCGTAAGAGGGCGACACTGTGCCGGCAAAACTCAGTTGAATGGAGATCTGGGCTACAGCAAACGCCACAAATATCGCGATTGCTTTCATACCTTTTCGTTGTCTTATGCTCATTGTTAATTGTCCCTTCACATTGTGACGCACTGGCAAGAACTGGGTTTTCGCCCTGAGAGCCCGCAGTTTACAGTGGTTTACCCACAGAGGTCAATGCTTTTCACCTCCAATTTGGCGGATTCGTTCAAGTATTTCAAGGATATAAAGTGTCAAAACACCCCTACTTCTTGACGAAGCGCTTATAAAACTCCTCCGCGAGGCGCAGATCGAGAGTTTTGAGAATTCGATATTCCTCTAAGGCCCCCAGCTTATTCCCCGCGGCCGTGTACGCCACCGCCAAATTGAAATGAGCCTCGGCGTATCCTGGCTTGAGCGCTATCGCGGCCTTAAAAGATTTTACTGCCTCCTGGTAACGTTTCGTCCGGACGTAAAGCTTGCCCAAATTGTTGTGGGTCTCAGCGCTGTCCGGCCGCAAAGAAAGTGTCTTTACATAAGCGGCGATGGCTTGTTCATAGTCGCCGGCCTGATAGAGCGCGGCGCCAAGATTGTTGTAAGCATCAACGAAGTCGGGCTTGAGTTCGATAGCTCTTTGGAAAGCGGCGATTGCCTCCTTGAATTGTCGCAGGTTGAAATATGCCGTCCCCAAATTGTAGGAGGCCTCGGGAAAGTCAGGGCGCAGCTCCAGCGCCTTCTTGATATTTTCAAGCGCGCCCGGATAGTCCTCAAGCTTGTTGAGAATCAACCCGAGATTGTTAAGCGCCTTAGGATACTTTGGTCTGAGTCGCAGAGCCTCTTTGTAAGCAGCCGCTGCTTTTTGATAGTACTGACGCGCTTCGGCTTTCTCGCTCCGTTCGCCAATCTGCGCATAGGCATAACCAAGATTGTTATGCGCCACCGGGTTGTCGGGCTGCAAACGAATCGCTTCCAGTAACTCAATCGCGGCCTGACGCGAATCGTTGGTGGCGATTAGCAAACTTCCCAAATTGGTGCGCGCTTCGGCGTAGTCAGGTTTCAGACGGATGGCTTCGCGATATGCCTGGCTCGCTTCGGGAAACTTGCCGAGCATGTAATAAGCATTGCCCAGATTGTATTGGACTTCAGCAGATTCACGAGTAGCACTGGCTGCCTGCAAAAACTTTTCAAGCGCATCGCTGTATTGTTCGCTGATGTAATAGGCCGCGCCCAGGTTGTTAAGAGCCTCGGAATCGCTCGGATTGATCCGCAGCGAATTATTAAACGCTTCGATCGCGTCTTTGTAATTTCCGCTCTTGTAGAAACTCGCGCCCAAATTGTTGTAAGCAACTGCATCGTTTGGTTTCAGCTTAACTGTTTTTTGTAGCGCATCGATTGATTGCGCTTCCAGGCCAAGCCGATCATAGACAAAACCCAAATTACTGAACGCGGCAGAATTGTCTGGTTGAAGACTCACAACTTCTTCATACGCCTTGGCCGCCTCGGCATATCGATTTAGACCCAGATATGTGTCGCCAAGTGCGTTAAAGGCTTCCGCCCAACCAGGTTTGTTTCTTACCGCTGCTCGGAATGCTTCCAGGGCGTCGGTTTGCTTTTCTACGGCGGCGTAAGCAATGCCAATATTGTAGAAAGCGTCCGCATCATCGGGCTTCACGGCCAGGGCCTTCTTGAAGGCTTCGATGGCTTCTGCGCTTTTCCCGGAGCTGAAGTAGGCGGCGCCCAGGTTGTTATAGATCGTCGCATCCTTAGGCACGTGCCTGGTCGCATTCTGATAGGCCTCGATCGCATGGGCAAAGTCACCGAGGTCGTAATAAGTATTTCCCTGCGCCTTAAAGGCCTCGCCCTGGTCTGCGTCAGACAGCTTTACGTCTACAACTTCAGGCTCACCAGGCTGTGGCCGTGGCCGCCTGCGGTCAGGCGTGTTTCGCGCCACCTCAGGCCGAGTCGCCGGCCGGGGTTGACGTTTGACCACCAATAACGCTGCGCCTCCAAGTATGTCGCGGACACGCTGTGGCCTCTTAAAGACAATAGCCGCGCCACCCATAATGTCCTGTCCCTGAAACGCACTGGCGCCGCCCGACTGCGGAACCAGAACGCGGCCCAGGGCTGAGCCAAAGGAAAAGACCAGCAGCAGCACTACCAGGCGATTGAAAGACGAAGTTCTAATCATGATTCGCGGAGCGCCTCTTTGTCCCATGGTTGTTCGGATGTAGCAATCACGATTAGCGTTGTGAACACCAACGCATTTACGATCATATGCAGTCCAAAGTCCACGAGGCTATGTACGGCCACGCCGGCAATGCCGATCGAAGCACCCAGACACGCGGCGCGCCGCAGACGATGTGGGGATCCCAAATTTGCCCTGGCTTTTCTG
>JBDUCC010000088.1:0-10994 GCA_040003675.1 bacterium
GCGCGCGCGCTGAGGTAACGAGTCAATCCATAGCTAACACCCACCAGCAAAATGTAAGCAACGACGGCGAACGCTTTTTCATTCTTTCCCAACGGCGACAGCATCAATAAGTCGTAAACAACCCAACCCACGATCAAGACACCCACACCAAGTGCCACTGCGGCGCCCACGCTGATATCGCGCACATCCGGGTCAACCAGTGCGCCGCCGCCGAGATAAAAGATCACGATCATAAGCGCCATGCCGCTCAGCCAGGTCGTGCCTGCCTCCCAGCGAAACCAATGCAAGGTGCGCGAAGCTAAATCGGGGACCTTGCGTTTCTCGACCACATAAAAGCCGCCGCTATGGACCATCCAAATCTGAGCCGCGTCACCCGTGTTCGCCATCGCCTTCTCTTCTTCAGTGAGGCGCGCATCGAGCCAGGTGAAGTAGTAAGTAGTGCCAACCCACATGATGCCCGCGAAGACATGCACCCAGCGGAAAATCAGATTCAGCCACTCGCTAATGGTTGGGTTGATTGTCATCTGTAGTTTTTCCTAACCCGCGCAGCGGGTGGAAGCATAAAGCCTGGGGTGAAGCGGAGCGGAACCCCAGGATGGCGAACGGAAGAAAAACCGCAAGCGCGCGGAGCGTGCGACAGCGGAAAGGTTATAGAGTGCGGGCCAACAACTGTCGCCCACTACAGACTAAGTCTATGCTACTTAACTGCCGCGATAGGTTGAATAGCCGTACGAACTAAGCAAAAGTGGAATGTGATAGTGCTGTGCGCCATCCTCAATCCGGAAAACAACCGTGACCTGGGGGTAAAAGCATTCGACATCGAGCCCCGCGAAATACGCTTCGGTATCGAAGACAAGCCGGTAAGTGCCGCGTTCGATCGGCTCGCCCACCAGGAAAAAAGGTTTCACGCGACCGTCCGTGTCGGTCCAGGCGTGACTAAGCTCGGTCCAACTTTCGTCTGTGTTTTGACTGGAAAGCGAAACGGCAACGCCACTGGCCGGCGCACCGCGCGCGATGTCGAGAATGTGCGTCGAGATGGTGCTCATGATCGGTCCGTTGTCCCTCGTCCGTTGTCAGTTGTTAGTAGTTTCTCGCGCGTCGCAAGTTTAGCAGACAACTGACCACGGACAACTGACAACCTACTAGTCTTCCAGCAACTTCATTAATCGCAACTTAATAATCTTAGCTTGTTCTGCGGCGGCGATGCGCAATTCTTCGTCCCTGTCATTCTCGAGGCGGCCGCGCAGGATCTCCAGCATCTCTTCAGAAGTCTTTCCGGTTGCACAAATGATAAATATGTAACCAAACTTCTCTTCGTATTTTTGATTGAGCTGGGCAAGCGCTTGCATTGTTTGCGTGGCCGCGTTGGCAACGCCCGACTGTTCGGCTTCTGACCAGCGCCTCGATTCGTCAGAAACCGCGGCCGCCGCTTTCTGCTCGCCAATCTTTGGATGACTGCGGAAAGCTTCCAGCCAATCGCGGGGTTCGAGTGCCCACCAAACGCGATCGGCTTTCTCAATCAAGTCGTCAAGAATTTCAAAGGGTCGCTCAGCAACCATCTGCTCGGCCCAATGTCTTGAGCCGCAGCATTTGAGTAGTTCACCTTGCGCTTCGCTAACCGTGGATGAATTCAATGATGAAAGTTTTGACGTTTCCAATTTTGCCTGTGTCCAACATCTGTTCGCGCTTCGCGCTTATTTGCGGGCGAGACGTCCGCGGTCCCGGTAAAGACATTGGAATCCTACTCGCTCAAGGTTCCATACACGCGCAGACGGCTGACGCCGCCATCGGGAAAGATATTGAAGCGCAAGTGCGAAACGGAGCGCGCATCCAGCAGTTCGCTCTCAAAATAATGGCGCGTGTGTGCCTGCAACCTTGTGCGCGGCAAAATGCTTTTCCACACGACTGACAAATCGGTCAGCTTCTCGCTCGTTAAATCCGGGGAATGCGTTGCTTCAAGCGAACAGCTCTCGGGGAAATTTCCTTTGAACCATGCCGTGTCAACTTCCAGCCGCCGCACCTGGCCAACGGCGCCAAGTTTGATGATTACCCAATCGTGCCCGGGGCCACGACGTCTTTTTGTTTCCCAGCCATCGCTCATGTTTGCCCCCCGTCCCGGCATGATTAGGTTGTGACGATGTCCAAAAAACATGTCGCTGCATGAAATGACGCGGCCGCCATTTTCCACTGCCGCTAAATCAACGTCGCCGCCAATTCGTTTCAAACGCTCCCAGTCGGGTAGGACTTCGCCATAAACGCGCAAACGCGCAACGCCGCCATCCGGGTAGATGTTCAAACGCAGATGCGTGACGCGTTGGTCGCTTGTGACAGCAAACGAGTCTTGCGAGTCGCCGGCGAGTGCCAGCTGGGGCAGCAGCGGCGTCCAGTTGACCGAATCTTTTTGCAGGTCCTCGGCAGTTGGCTGGCCATCGAGAGCGCAAGCTTCAAGTGAAAAGTGTTCGGGGTAATTGCCGCGGAAAAAACTGGTGTCGACGACTACGCCGCGAATGATGCCGGGCAGCCCAAGTCGAATAATGCACCAATCAAAACCGGGTGTGCGCCGGCGCCGCGTTTCCCAACCGTCCATCCACTTGCCCAAATCGGTGTACTTGTCTTCGATAAAAATCGGCGCGCTGGCCTTCAGCAAATTTTCTTTGGGCGCAAAGAATTCATCATTGGCAACCAGCACTGCACCGCCAACTTTCTCGGCAGCCAGATCCACCAACTCAGTGAAATCCCTTTCCATTCCTTAACCTTCAGGGTAAAAAACAAAAATTGTGCAACCTGTTTTCGATTGCGGCACGTGTGCGGAGCCTTTTGGGTTGTGAATGAAAGTTCCCGCCGGGTAATCCCGCACGCCGTCGTTGAAAACTCCCGAAACTACATAAACCTCTTCCGGGCCCGGTTCATGCACATCCAGACCTTCCCAACATGCGCCTGGATCCAGTTCAACAACCTGCGCGGCTGGACCATCGCTTGAACGCCAAAGTGTTCGCACGCGCACCATGCCACCGAATTTTTCTTTTACCGGCGCGTCTTCGATGTTTGCCCATTCGATTTCTGGCATATGTAGGACAGGCATTCCTGCCTGTCTCTCCTTCCTTCAAATAAGGACAGGCAGGAATGCCTGTCCTACGTCAACAGAAGCCCACGCCGTTCGTCACAAAATTCGCCGCCATCATATATCTTCCGGCCACGAAGAAAAGTTTTCTCGACTACCCCGGAAAGCGTCTTGCCTTCGTATGGAGTCAGTTTGTGACGATGATGCAGTCCGCTTGCTGACACCTGAAACTGTTTTGCCGGGTTCCAGATCACGATATCGGCATCACAGCCAGCCGCAATATGTCCTTTACGATTTTTTAAGTTAACGAGCTGGGCCGGCGCGGCACACAGCCAACGGCTCAAGTCGTTGATCGAGTGACCGCGACGCTGCGCTTCGGTCCAGACGATTGGCAACCTCAATTGCAAAGATGATATGCCGCCCCAGGCTGCCAGGAAATCACCGCTTTCGCGCAGCTTCAACTCTGGCGGGCAGGGCGAATGATCTGAGACGATCATGTCCAACGTGCGGTCGGCCAGCGCGGTCCAAAGTTGTTCGCAATTCTCTCGCTCGCGGATTGGGGGACAACACTTAAACTCTGTCGCACCGTCGGGAATGTCTTCGGCTGCAAACGCCAAATAGTGGGGACAGGTTTCCGCTGTTATTTTCAATCCTGCCGTCTTCGCCGCGCGCAATGCCGCAAGCGCATCAGCAGATGAATGGTGAACGATGTGCACGCGTGTCGCAAATTCGCGCGCCAGTTTGATCATTAAATCGACCGCCTCGTTTTCTGCCGCCCGTGGCCTGGAAGCGAGAAACGTTTCGTATCGAGTAGGACAGACTTTCTTGTCTGTGCTATTTGCTTGGGATGCTGATGCGTCTAGCGGTGGACAGGCAGGAATGCCTGTCCTAGTTATCGGCCCGGGAACTTCGGCATGGACAATCAAGGTGGCGCCGAGCCGAGTCAGTTCTGGTAATGCTATTCGTAAATCTTCTTCGCTGACGCTTGGAAATTCGTCCACGCCGGAGTGAATCAGGAAACATTTGAAGCCAACCACACCTGCGGCAAGTAAAGGCGCCAGCTCGCGCGTGTTTCCGGGAACCACGCCGCCCCAAAACCCCACATCGACCTGACATTTGTTTTTTGCGGCCCGCAATTTCTCTTCAAAGCCGGCAAGCGTTGTCGTCGGCGGAATCGAATTGAGCGGCATGTCGATGATGGTTGTAATGCCGCCTGCCGCGGCCGCGCGCGTCGCCGTTTCAAAACCTTCCCAATCAGTGCGGCCGGGCTCGTTGACGTGAACGTGGCTGTCGACTAAGCCTGCCATCACAAACGACGATTCGTCTGCTTCGACCAGTTCGCACCCCGCCGGAAATTCTTCGTAATCCGCGATCGTGGTTATCTTATCGTCTGAAATGTGGATTGCCGCCGGCGCCATTCCATCAGGCAGGACGACTTGTTTCCCACGAATGACAAGGTTCGATCGTAGTGGCATAACTTTAGTCTGTGCTCGCGGACGTTGCCACAGACTGAAGTCTGTGCTACGAGCGCGGCATTTTTTTCAAGTAAACGTCGGCGGTGGCGGCGGTAGATTCGGTCGTGCTTCACCGGCATCAAGTCCAAACACTTGCTCGTAAGCCGTAGCGATGGCTGCAAAACCTAGCGGCAGAACCAGAAAGACGCCGACGTAACAAAAAAGCACGCCTACCAAACTAAGCAATCCGTTGAGCAACAGCATCCCGAGCAGCTGCCAGAAGTTCGCCATACCGGCCCTGATGCTTAGCTTGACTGCGTTGAGTCCGGAAAGACGCCGGTCCACAATCAACGGATACGCAAAGGTGAAGCCGACTGAAACGACGATCAGGATCACCACCATCACAATCCAGAAGACGGCAAACAATCCAAAGAAGCCAAGCAAGGCACCAGGATCGGGATCGTTATTGCGCGGTATCATGAAGAAGAGCCCGATGTAAAAAACGATGTACGAAGGAACGAAAATTAACAGCACCGGAACCAGATGCAGCAAAGTAGCGATCAGGCTGTCTCCAAAATAATCGAAGCCTTTAAAGAGATCGTTAAACTCGACTGGCTCTCCTCGTCTGGTTTTGAAAAGTGTTAGATAGATGCCACACATCATTGGGCCAAGCAAAATACCAAACGGCACCACGCTTCCAATCAGCAGACCGACCACGCTGAGGCCGACGAAAAGCCAGTACTGATTCCTGATTAGATTCCATCCCGCCTTGATGCACTCGACCGGCTCGACTGCTTTGCGACGGAATTCGGGGAAGTTAATGGGGGCACTCAATGTGTGTTCCTTCCTCAGGGAAGCGCTTCTGCTTTTATCTCTCTATTCCACCCGGCCTTGTCGATTATCAATCGCAGGTGGCCTTTGATTGCTTCCGTATAAATCAGCGCGCCCATTTGATTCGGATGGCCCAGCGATGCGTAACGGCAAATCAACAGTCGATCCTTGCGCTCTCTTTTTTCTGCGTCTGTTTCCTTTTGCGCTTTCGGCGCTTTAAAGGTTTCGTTGCAACTACGCACTCTGTTTTCACGGACCTGGTCATTTGGTTTGTAGGCGGCCGTGCCAAGCGAAAGTATGACGATAAATTTGCGCAAGCCGGAGAGGTTGGTTGAGCCGAACATGAAATTCCAAAGCAATGTGTCGGCCGCAGAGAATGAATGTTCCGGCCAAAAATCAATTTCAACGAAGGTCGCTCTTGGCGGCAAATTCCTGGCTGCCAGCTCCGCGTTAGTCATGTCAACGGCTTCTCGTAAATTCGCGGTTGAAACCTTGTACCAAAGCTCCGACAGCATGATAAGACGCTCACGCATCTCTTTGTCTTTCAGGCGACGCGCCTGGGGGTTCTCGTTATTCAGATTTTTTGCCAGTGCTCTGATAAACGCGTTGTCGGCGGTACTGTCGGAAACGATCCGGTAATAACTCGGCACGATCACCTGGGCGTTGGGAAAACTTTCGCTGACGCGTTTAAGCAAATCGTGCATGCCCACCTTGCAGCTTGTATTGATTCGTTCGCGCAACCAGTTGGGATCGGTAGTAACATTCAATAGGTTGCTGACGTCGACGTCATTGATGCAGCCATCGAGTAAAATCAGATTCACCTTCACGTCTCCCGGTCCATAGAAATCACGTGCGTGGTCAAGCTGCTCATTTATGGAAGGGTAAGGAAGATTTACTTCGCCGTCGTTTGATTTGAATCTAGGCGGGGTACCGGGATTGGCAGATAATAGCGCACCTGAATGAGCGAAGATGTTTTGTCTTACCTCACGATTGGTCTTTTCCTGAAGCCAGCATTTTATTCGCCAGGAAAATTTCTCCTCCGGCTTCAGACCCTGACCCCACATAATCGAGTCGCCGAGCACAAGCATTTCAAGCGGCTCCCCGGCCGCCGGTTTAAAGGCACCGGGGCAATCGGCGCGGGCACTGCCCGCGAAAGTGAATAGCAGGAAGACACCGAAAGCGAGGGCGAGCGTTCTATTTCCTGTTCGGATCATGGCCACGACATACAGGCTCAAAGGGCGTGCTTTGGGGGAGCAGAACACTAAATTCAAACACGAAGCTGTTGCACGAAGTCTGCAAGCAAATTAAGACTTACTCGGTGACGATAATTGCTGGTGGAGCGAATGTCGTCAATTGGAACTAGCTCATCGGCCATCACTGCGCTGGCCCGATCAATTGTGGTCTGATCGAGTTTGTTGCCACGCAACGCATCCTCAGTTTTCACGCAGCGAAGAGGGACCGGCGCGACGCTCCCTAAAGCTATGCGAACATCCTCAATCTTTTCATCGCGAACCTGCGCAGTACCTGCGAAACAAACTTTCGAGATGGCCTGCGCTTTTCTTGTGCCAACTTTGCGGTAGTAAGGTCGCACTTTTTCCGCGCGCCGGGGCAGGCGAATTCGCGTGAGCAACTCATCCGCCCTGATGATCATTTGTTTGTAGCCGGTATGAAACCCGTGATACGCAACCCACCGCGTACCGCTCACAGAAGCAAGCTCCAGCTCGGCATCATAAACCAATAGTGTCGGCGGTGAATCGGCGGCCGGCGAAGCATTTACGATATTGCCGCCAAGCGTGCCGCGATTTTGAATTGCCAGGCCACCGGTTTCACTGGCTGCCTGGCAAAGCAGCGGAAACTCTTCTTGCAGGACTTTCTCTTGCTGCACTTCGGTGTAGGTGGTCAACGCGCCCAGAGTGACATGCTGGTCCGTCACTTCAATGCCACTGAGCTCTTTCAGGTTCCAGATGTTGAGATAGTTTTTGTGCGGCAGTTTCCCGGCTTCCAGCAGGACCATTAAATCCGTGCCGCCGGCAAACGGCCGCCAGACGCCAGGATCTTTCGCTAGCAAATTTAGAGTCTCATCCAAAGTTGCCGGCGAATTTAATTGATAAGTGGGGACGTAAGCTCTCATCCGCGTTGCTGATCAGGATCCTTGGTCACTCGTTCGGGTTTTGTTCCAGGGGCGTTGATTAATTCCTTGGGTCTTATCTTAGCTGTCCCCAGGGCAAGGCAAAGACGCCGTAGCTGCGAAACAAATTTCAGTCGAGCGGTAACAGCGTCGCGTGACATGTCAATTTGTCTCATCTTCAGCGTCCTCCATTAATGTGCTAATGTCGGCGTGATCCTGCGGCCTTCCGCCCAACTTCTTTAGAGCAATTAAGCCGTCTCTCGACACGACTGACAGTTTTCCGCCTTCCCAGTCAGCCCGTACGCGCGAATCCCATATATCCTGAATCTGTGGCGTGACAAGAAGCATATCTAACGACAACACGAATCCGGTCTCTTGATCGATTTTCGATACACGTCGGATTTCAATCGCTTCATTCGCGAAGCTCATGTCTAGCCCGCGAACCGTATACTCAAGCGCTTTGGCAAGTTCGATCACTTCGTCTAATGACTCTGCCACGATCAACAGATCAATATCTACTGTTGCGCGGGGACGACCGAATATGGCCATGGCGATGCCTCCGCAAAGCGCGTACTCGATCTCATGCTTATCAAGCGCCGCGATTAGGCTCGTAAGCTCTTCGTAAAGATCCAACATAAGATAAGTGTGCTACTTGCGACACGCCCGCACTACAGACTCAAAAATCTTAATGTAACCAGTGCAGCGGCAAAGATTGCCGGCGAGACCAGTTCGAATATCAGCGTCGGTAGGATTTGGATTGCGTCCCAGCAGATCGACTGCCGCCAGCACCATGCCCGGCGTACAGATGCCGCATTGCGCTCCGCCGCATTCGATGAATGCCTGCTGCACTGCGTGTAGTTGATTGTTGGTCGCAATGCCTTCGATGGTTTTTATTTCGGCGCCCTCAACCTGCGCGACCGGAACGAGACAACTGTTTACAATTTTGCCGTTTATGAAAACCGAACAAGCGCCGCACTCGCCTTCGCCACAACCTTCCTTCGTTCCCGTCAAATGTAACTGCTCGCGCAACACGTCGAGCAAGCGCTCCATAGGATATGCATGGAGACTTCTTGCTTCCCCATTCACGATACAATTGACATCGGCCGAATTATTCTCAGGCTGCATATTCAACTACTCAATGTCTCTTAGAGCTTGCGCCAGCTTGCTGCAGAACCGCGAGCGGTAGCGACCGGATGCTAAGCTCAACTGTTTTGAATGTGGCTTTACGTCGCTCTTATATTAAGGTTGCCTAAGGTATTCGTCAGTTGCGTGTAGCATCCGGTCGCTACCGCTCGCGGTTCTGTATTCAGTTCAACTCTTCCATCATCGCTTCCGGCATCAACGGCACCTGATTAAAGCTGACGCCGGTCGCATTCTCGATAGCATTCAAGATGGCAGGCGCGGGTCCATCCATTGGCAACTCGCCGATTCCTTTCGCACCGCCTGGGCCATACGCGTACGGGTTTTCTTCAAAGTAAACGCGAATCGGTGGAATGTCCGCGGGCGTGGGAATGATGTAGTTAGTCATTTGGTTGTTAGCCATACGCCCGTTTTGCCAGACAACATTTTCGAAGAGGGTAAAACCGATGCCCTGCGCGACGCCGCCTTCGATTTGTCCCGTCGCCAGCACAGGATTTATCACCCGCCCCACTTCCTGCACCGCGACAAAGTCGTCGACGTGGGCTTCATACGTCAACGTGTCTACCGAAACTTCGGCGACGTAAACCGCCCACGCATAGGCGCCGTACGCATCGCCCTGGTATTTCTCGTCATTCCAGTGAATGTTCGGAGGCGCCTGGTAGGTGCTGAAAGTTTTCAACGCGCCAAACTTTTCAATGTAATCTCGGCAAGCTTGTTTAAATTCGCTCTGGTTGTAGTCTTCCTGGAGCAAGCTGCTTCCGATCAGCGTCTGCTTTAAAGCAAGCACCGCCGATTCCACCAGCTTGCCGACCACCATGCAGGTGCGTGACGCCACCGTGGGTCCACTATTCGGAACTTCGGACGTGTCGGGTTGCGCGACTTCAATTAAGTCGCTGTCAACGCCCAATGCTTCGGATGCGATTTGCGCAAAGATCGTGTTAGTCCCCTGTCCAATCTCTGTGCTGGCAGCAAGAATGCGCACGCGTCCTTCCCTCGTCGCTTCGGCGCCTACCACTGAAGCCAGGTAGACCTCGCCGGATCCGGTAAAGCCGGCGCCATGCATGAACGAAGCAAAGCCGATGCCTTTTTTGATCCGAGACTCGCCGTTCACGCCATTCGCATTCTCGCTTGCGAACCGCTGGCGCTTTTCGTGATAGCTAGTCAACTCGAACGCGCGATCCAGCAATTGGTCCATGTCGACCTTCTCGCGGATGATTTGGCTCGTCGCAGTCGTCTCTCCCTGTTGAATGAAATTGCGCCGGCGAAACTCGTCGGGACTTAGACCGACTGCGACTGCAACTTTATCCAGGTGGCGCTCGAGCGCGAAGATGCTTTGCGGGGCGCCAAACCCTCGGAACGCACCATGCGGCGGGATGTTCGTAGCTACCGCACTGGAACGAATGCGAACGTGCGGGCAAAAGTATGGACCAGCGGCGTGAATCGTTCCCCGCGACAACACCACCGGTGAAAGCGTGCAATAGGCACCCCCGTCAATAATGAATTCAATCTCCATGGCGAGCAGCTTGCCGTCTTTTGTGACCGCAGTTTTGTGTCGCGTTCGCGATGGATGACGCTTCGTGGTCGCCACCATGTCTTCCGCGCGGTCGTAGATGATCTTTACCGGTTTACCCGATTTCAACGACAGCAAACCAGCGTGGCCGGCAATCATCGATGGATACTCTTCCTTGCCGCCAAAGCCGCCGCCGGTTTCGGTTTGAATCACACGCACTCTATCTTCCGGCAACGCAAACAGTTTGATGAGCGCTTTGTGGACGTAGTAAGGACACTGCATTGAGCCCCAGACGGTGACACCCTCCGGTTCGCTTGCGATTGCTATTACACCGTTGTTTTCGATGTAGAGTTGTTCCTGCGCCCCAGTGAAGTACTCGCCCTCCACAACCAAATCTGCGTTGGCCCAGACGTCATCGACGTTTCCCTTATCAACCAGAAACGTTTTGAAGACGTTATTTTCGCCCCAGATAATTTCCTTCTGATTGACTGAATCTTCGAGCGTGAATACTGCCGGTAGCTCTTCGTATTCCATGCGCACATTGCGACGCGCTTCTTCAAGCAGATATTTGTTTGGGTGGGCCAGGAGAACTATTGCTTCTTCCGCATGATTCACGATCCCATCGGCAAGGTAAGGCTGGTCATTGATAATCAACGCGACGTAGTTTTCGCCCGGAATATCTTTAGCGGTGACGATGGTGAAATCGTCCCAGGGAATATCACCTTCAAATGAAATGTTTGTGATTCTTCCGCGCGACACTGAGCTGCGCACCGTCGTGCCGTAAATCATTTCCGGAAAGGAAATATCGTCGACATAAAGCGCCTGGCCGGTGACCTTCTTGCGGCCTTCCTTGCGGGGAACAGATTTGCC
>JBDUCC010000089.1:0-10980 GCA_040003675.1 bacterium
ATGCCCGCGCGCTGATTGACGCTTTGCCGGTCGCCCTGGCGGATCGCGCTCTAAACGACGCGGCCCTTTCAATACTCGACGCGCTTGCGAAGCAGAAGACCCCGAAAGCGAATGACGCAATTAAGACTGCGCTTGATTCGAATGATTATCTCATCCGGCGTCGCGCGGTGGCGTTGCTAAAAGCCAACGACGCCGGCGACTTCTCAGCTCGCATCGGCACTGTCAAAACAAGCAACACCCCCGCGGATTATGAACGCGCCATCGCTCGCGCTGGCAAACAAGTGCGCGCAGTTGTCTCAACTTCGCGCGGTTCCTTCACGATTGATTTTCTTCCCGAAGAAGCGCCGTTGACGGTCGACAATTTCGTCCAACTCGCGAACCGCAAATACTTCAACGGGCTCACCGTGCATCGTGTCGTACCCAACTTCGTTATCCAGGATGGCGATCCGCGCGGCGATGGCAATGGCGGGCCCGGGTATCAGATTCGTTGCGAGATAAACCAGGTGCCCTACGAACGCGGCGCGGTTGGCATGGCTCTTTCTGGAAAAGACACGGGCGGCTCGCAGTGGTTCGTGACGCATTCGCGGCAACCGCATCTCGATGGTGGTTACACCGTCTTCGGCAACGTCACTTCGGGAATGGATGTGGTGGATAAGATTGCGCGCGGCGACGTGATCCGCTCGATTCTAATAACTGAAAGAACGGCACGAGCCAATCGCAAACCATAATTGAATCGCTTGTTAGTTACAGACTTTAGTTTGTGATGTTGTCGCAAGGCACTGACCAAAGTCTATGCCACTGAAATTAGAAGTGAAGCAAGTTCATATCAAATTAACGCTGACAGTTGCGGTGTTGTTTCCGTGCTTGCTGTGCACACAATCTGCACTGCCAAAAACTCAAACAGTTGACCGCTCACCTCTGCTTTATCGTTATCAGATCCAACTAAAACTCGATTTCGATGCGCGCGCGTACAGTGGTTCAGAAAACGTGCGCTGGACCAATCGCGCCAACCACTCCGTTTCGGTTATCTACTTCCATCTCTATTCCAACCTGCGCGCTGCGGATAACACGCCACCACCCGCGGCTGCGCCGTCCGTGGTGGAAGACGACGAACCGCGCATTGACATCACGGAAGTGCGCGCGGCAAAGGACCGGGCCCCTTTAACTTATTCGCTGGAAGAGCAGGGTACGGTGCTGCGCGTGAATCTTCGTGAAGCGGTTGCGTCAGGAGCGTCAACCGAAGTCTTCATCGGGTTCAAAGGAAATGTTCCTGAAATTGATGCTGAAGAAACGGGGTTAACTACACATGTCGTGAAGCAGGTTAGCGCGGCCTTGCGCGCTGAACGCGAGCTGCGACGCGCACGCGATCTGAACTTTCGCAGTCGCGGCGTGATGCTGATGGGCACATCTTATCCAGTCCTGGCGGTCCATGACGGCGACGATTGGCAACGCAAGGTTGATCCCGGTGTCGGCGATCTCATCTTCAATGAGACTGCGGACTATGAAGTGCGGATTGAGGCGGCGCCCGGCGTGGCTGTTTTTACTTCCGGCAGCGAATCAGAAAACGCGTCCGCGGGCGAAGCCGTGTTCTCAGGAAAATCTTTACGAGACTTTGCCATACTCGCCGGCCGCAATCTTCGTTCCGAACAAAAAGAAATTGGCAATGTCACGTTGAGGTCCATCTTTCTTCCCGAACATGAACGCATAGGCAAACGCGTGTTGGTAAACGCGGGCGAGGCTTTGCGAATATTTGAATCCAAATTTGGGCCGCTGCCAATCAAAACGGTCAGTATTGCTGAAGCCCCTTTAGTCGCCGGGCTCGGCAGCACCGAGTTTGCCGGCATTGACGTGATCGCCAGCGCCTTTTATGTGGATTTCGACGCGCCCGGCGTGCGCAATCTCCCGGAAATTATTCGTGAGCAACGTCCTGCGGTCGAGCAAAGTTTGGAATGGAGCGTGGCCCACTTAATTAGCCACCAATGGTGGGGTGGAGTGGTTGGCAACAATCCGGCGCGCGAGCCCGTGCTGGATGAATCTATGGCCAGTTGGTCAGCGTTGCTTTATTTCCGCGAAGTGTATGGCCAGCAAAAGGCCGCTGCCGTGCTCGAAGATCAATTGCGCGGCGTCTATCGTTTATACCGCACGTTCGGCGGTGCGGACATGAATGCCAACCGGCCGTCGCGTGACTATCAGAATACGTTTCAGTATTCGGCTGTCGTCACGGCAAAAGGAGCGCTGATGTTTGTCCAGTTACAGCGCCTGCTGGGTGAAGAGAAGTTACTGGCCGCGTTGAGAAACTATTACCAGGCCAACCGCGACGGAATTGCCGAGCTCGACGATTTGCGCAGCGCGATCATGACCGAAACTCCGGTGGACCAGCGAGAACTAGTGGCGCGCACCTTCGCTCGCTGGCTCTCCAGCAAACGTGGGGACCAGGACATATCGGAGCCGGATAGGGAGTTGGCAGAATCGCTGGGGCTACCGGCAAAAACAAACACACAACGCGGCAACGACCGCAATGCATTGGGCGCTTTTGCTCGCGTCGGCAAATTCTTCTGGCAACAAATGACGCGGATTCGTTAGACACTTACAAAATGCAAGAACTCAAAACTGCGAGCCGATCAATGGAACCGGCCGAACGGTCAATCGACCAGAACCTGGAACAGCTTGCCTGGCTGATGGATGATCTCATTCGGGTGCCGGGGTTGGGCTGGCGGTTTGGGCTGGATGCGCTCGTCGGTTTGATTCCCGGATTTGGCGACACGGCTACTTCACTCGCCTCTTTCTACATTCTGGCATCGGCGGTGCGTTATCGCGTGCCCAAGATCACAATGCTGCGGATGGGGCTGAATATCGGTATCGATTATCTGGTTGGCTCGTTGCCGCTAGTAGGCGATCTGTTTGACGCGTGGTGGAAATCGAACCAGAAAAACATTGCGTTGCTGCGCCAGCGGGCGACGGTGTCGGCGCAAGACGCGCGTCAGGGAAAACTCAGCGACTGGTTATTTGTAGGTTTGATAATTCTGGTGTTGGCGGGTTTGGCGCTGGCAGCGGCGGCAGTCAGCGTTTATTTATTCGTGCTTATTTTTCAGCTGTTGTCCCAGGGGCTGGGATAAGTAGCAGGCATTCCTGCCTGTCCTTCACCACTTATCAGGAGACGGCAGCTTTCGAGGTTTGCGCCATTACCCGATCGAGCGTTGCCTCCAGTAGATCCAGACCTCGTTCTCCCGCGGCAAATCCACGCAACTTTCCTTCACTGTCAAAAAGATAGTAGGCAGGCACGTAACCCTGGTCGTTTTGAAAAGCGTCTCGCAGTTTATGTTCGTTATCGACCGCGCAAGGCTCATTAATTTTGTGCGTTGCGATCATGTCGCGCACCTGCTCAACATCTGTATCCGACTCATAACGTGGCAGGTGCACGGCGATCACGCGCAACCCTTTGTCCCGTAACTCATCACGCCAGGTTCCAACGCGCGGCATATTCTCCTTGCAGATGTGGCAACTCATCGACCAGAAATGGACCAGTGTTGGGTGCCCCTGAGCCTCCGCTTCGGCTTGCGTCTGCGTGGCGCCAAACCATTCGGCGGCGCCGTCAAGCGGCGGCATCTGTGTTCCGATTCTCATTCTTTTTTAGTGAACAGTGACAAGTAACAAGTGACAAGGTAAAACGAACGCCTATCTGCCACTTGTCACCTGTCACCTGTCATTTGTTACGCATTCAGCGTCTTCTGACCCGGCTTCCATTCGGCCTGGCACAGACCGCCGGTTTGCAGCGCCTGAATGACCCGCAGCGTCTCTTCCGCCGAGCGTCCGATGTTTAGATCGTGCACGACTTTGTAGCGCAGAATTCCTTCCGGATCGATTACAAACAAACCGCGCAACGCAATGCCGCGATCTTCAATCAACACACCGTAATCGCGTGCGACGGTCTTGGTGGCGTCGGCCGCGAGCGGATATTTCAAGCCCTCGACGCCGCCTTTGTCGCGTGGCGTCTGGATCCAGGCGCGGTGCGAAAACACGGAATCGGTAGACACGCCGATGAGGTCGGCGCCAATGCCTTCAAAATCCTCATAGCGGTCACTGAAAGTTGTCAGCTCGGTCGGACAAACAAAAGTGAAATCGAGTGGATAAAACAAAAGAACAAGCCATTTGCCTTTGTAATCTGAAAGCGTGACGTTCTCGTTGAGCTGCTCGATGTTTTTCGTTGAGGCCATATCAAAATCCGGCGCTGGCTGGCCTACCATCGCCTTCTCCACTGCTATTGCTGTAGCTGCTGTCATGAATCCTCCAATTAGGTTTATTGTTATTCGAAACTAAAGATTTCTGGTCTCACGGCAATCAGGACACACGCCTTTCAGCGTAAGATGAACTGACTCGGCCTTGAATTTTGAGCGGCGCGCCGCCGCACTGATCAACGCTGCTGCCTGTGGCAGATCAAAATCCACCAGTTTTCCACACTGCGTGCAAAGAGCATGATCGTGGCGATCAGTCTCTCGATCGTAGCGACTGGCGCCGTCGCCAAACTTAATCTCATGCACCAGTCCCGCTTCTTTCAAAAATCGCAGCGAGTTGTAGACCGTCGCATAACTAATCCCTGGCAAGCGCCGGCGCGCGGCCTCGAAAATATCATTAGCGGTGGGATGATCTTCCCGCTCGCGTATGACCTGGAGCACCGCCTCGCGTTGCCGCGTTAGCTTTTCCCCGGATCCAGCCGTTGTTCTGTATTGCCGCATGAATGAATTTAGACTAATTCTAAATTCAAACAATTGTCAATCGGCCAAGAGCACGTTCTTCGTCTTGTAGGCTTTACCCTAACAGTCCTTCGTTGGTGCGGCTCCGGCTTTGCCGCCTGATGTGCGGCGAAGCCGAATCTGGAATAGCCCATTACATTTGAGGAAAAGCTTAGTCTGCAGTTAATAGGTCACGAGAGCTGCGGGTGACTGGCGGCATAATCAACAATCGTTTTCACATAACTTGAAAACGGAGGGCAGGTCACCTCGTGAGGTTTGAGCAACTGACCAGCTTGCGTCGTGTCGTAGCTCTGGTTCAAAAAAAAGTACGGCACGCCTCGATGAGGCAGGCCGCTTAAGGCGGGCGAAGGCGGCAGCATTAGCGAAGACTCGACCAGCCGAGGCGGAACCGTAATACGCGCCTCTTTCCCCACCAGATGTCGCGCGATGGTGTTAAAGAGACCATGGGTCGTCAGTGGGTTGGGATCTGCAAGTTGTAAGGTCTTGCCGATTGCACTCTCGTCCGTGGCAAGCGCTGACATTGCTTCCACAACGAAGTCTACCGGCACAAGATTCAGGCTGACGTCGTCGTTACCGATATTGAAACTGGAAAGCACTGACGGCCATTTCAGCAGGTAATTGATCAGATAATAAACGCCATCATATTTGACCGTTTGACCGGTGCGGGAATCGCCACAGACTACCGCTGGCCGATGAATGGTAATTGGCAACTGCGATTTCAGTTCTTCAACTTCCGTTTCCGCCAGATACTTGGTTTCTTCATAATGGTTGCGAAAACCGGCGTTATGGCGCAGCTCGGTTTCGAATATCCGGCCGGTGCGCTTGCCGGCAACATAACAGGTCGAAACATAATGGTAATGGCGCAAAGTCGGGAGCGACTGCGCGAAACGATTGACGTTGCGCGTGCCACCGACGTTGATACGCATCGCCAATTCCTGCTTTACCGCCAGGTCATAAATCGCCGCGAGATGAAATAGAGCCGTTGTTTCGGAACGGGCCCGCCCGAGGTTGGTGCCAGTCAGGCCTAACTCAGGCTCGGTGATGTCACCCGGCAAAACCTCAAAATCCGACAGCGGGATCGCGGTTTGCTGCGCTATGACTTCCAGTTCCCTGCTCGCTTGAGGAACAAAAGCGGGTTGCACCAGCAGCAGGAACCGGGCGCTGCGCTCCGCCAGGTGTCGCACCAGGCGACTCGCGATGAAGCCTGGGAAACCAGTAATGAAGTATGTTTCGTCAACCATGTTTGCTTTTGGGTGATCCCCCAACGCCGGCAAGTTGCCCGTAAATCTCGCTCGCCTACGTTGATTATGATTATGTTATCGATTCTGCTCTCCGGAACAAAGTAGTAAAATGGAAGCTAGTGGCCTGATTCAGTAAAGCAAACTGTTAGTTTGCGATGTTTGGATGGCATTCAACGGCCCCGCAAACCAACAGTTTGCTTTACAAAAACCAATCAATGGAACGCACATTGGACAGGCCCGGCAATGGACAATAGATGAACAAAGACGTTTACGAAGACGATGCCTCGCCGGCATCGAAGTACGAAGCCAAGCAGCTTTTTCGCGAAGCTTATCAGGCTCAGCTCGCCGAGAATTTCGACGAGGCAATCGAACTTTACCAGCGCTCAATAGAGACCTATCCGACCGCCGAAGCCCATACATTTCTGGGCTGGGTTTACAGTTTTCAAAACCGCTATGACGAAGCGATTGAGGAATGTTTGCAAGCAATTCGGGTGGATGAGACGCTAGGGAATCCTTACAACGACATTGGCAGTTATCTGTTGGCGAAGGGCGATGCCTATTCGAGCGTCCGTTGGTTCAAACGCGCACTCTATGCGCCGCGTTATGAATCCTACGCGTTTCCGCATTTTAATCTTGGCCGGAGTTATGAGAAGCGCAAGAAGTATCTGGAAGCGGCGCGACATTACGGTAAAGCACTTGAACAGCAACCTGGCTTCACAGAAGCAGCCAGCGGTCTTCATCGTATGCAGGCACTTCTGAATTAGTAAATCGTAAATCGTAAATCGTAAAAACAGACCATGGTTGTTAATGATGGTCTTCCCATCTGGCGATTACATTTACTGTTCACCATTCACGATTCACGATTTACGATTTACGATCTTAGTCTTCTGACGGTTCTCATCTACAGCCACGTACACAACTTCCGCTTCCGTCACGCGCAACTGCTCCACTGATGAACTAACTCTTTCCGTTTCCACAATCACCCGAATCGTTATCGAGGTGTTTCCGATGCTAACGGTCTCGGCATAAAAACTCACCAGGTCGCCAACAAACACAGGCTTATGGAAGATGACTTCGCGCATCGCAACGGTGACGAAGCGATTCATGCCGGTGCGCCGGTGGGCCTCGATCGCCCCGGCCATGTCGATGTAACTAAGAATCACGCCGCCGAAAATTGTGCCGGCCGAATTTGTATCCCGCGGTAACAGTGTTATGCGGATTGCTGGATCACGTTTGTCGTTCATCATTTTCAACTCGTCTGCAAAAAGATTGTGGAATCAACTGCTCGGCCTTGTTCGCGAAAGTCGGGCCAAAGCGCCGCCAGGCCGGCGCACTCCAAGGAGTCGGCGGGTAGCTCGCACATGTGCTAATTCGCGAGCTGCCGGTTAGTCCAGTCAGTGATGATCTGCTTCAGTTCGTTCAGGTGGCCTTCGAAAAAATGGCCTGAATCTTTAATCAGGTGCACCTCGACCTCGGCATTTTGCTTCAGCCGCCCGGCGAGCGCAGTTACGCGATGTACATCGCCAAATTCGTCCCGGTCGCCGTGGATCATCAGCAAGGGCTTACGAACAGCATCAAGAAAACTGAAATCATACTTGTCTATCGGCGTGCCTATGCTAATCAAATTGCGAACCCGGTCATCGGAAATTCCAACTTCCAAACCCACGCGAGCGCCGAAAGAAAAGCCGCATAGCGTGATTGGCTGGCTCTGAAACTCGGCGGCAAAAAAATCCAATCCGGCGCGCACGTCCTCTAGTTCACCGCGACCTTCATCGTGCTCTCCGGTGCTGTGGCCGACGCCGCGAAAGTTTATCCGCAGCGTTGCCAGCCCCGCATCGTTTAAGGCGCTGGCGGCGCGAAAGATAACTTTATTATGCATTGTGCCACCACCCAACGGGTGCGGATGGAGCACGAGGGCAACGCCCTTCGCGGCGGTACGCGGTTTTTTGAGGATAGCCTCGAGTCGGCCGTGCGCTACTGGGACGAAAAGATTTCCTGCCGGATACATAATTGAACCGCCGTGTATGAATGAACCAGATTGATCGACCGTAACAAAATGGGTGGGCCGAGTCCAATGGGTCAATACTTCTACGGATGCTCCGTTCTCCTTATGATTAGCAGGACTATTCATTCTCATACTACAATCGCGCCATCTTGAACTAGCAAATATGCGGAATCAGGGTGGCATTAAGGTTGGCAAACAATCGTTCAAGCACGCAAGCTCCCAGCTCCAGCGCCTTAGTGCAGTCTATAGTCGAAAGCGCGGGCGTCATCGCCGAGACGGCGTCCGATGCCATCATTACCATCAACGAAGAAAGCACCATTCTCTTTGTTAACCGCGCTACCTCAAATATTTTTGGTTACACCACAGAAGAATTAATCGGATCCCAGTTGACAATGCTGATGCCCGAATATCTCAGGCATATTCACAGCACCGGGCTGCGCGATTACATAGCTACCGGACAAAAGCACATTTCCTGGGAAGCAGTTGAACTTCCCGGGCTACACAAGAGCGGCAAGGAACTCATCCTGGAACTTTCGTTTGGCGAATTTCAAAAAGATGGATATCGCTTCTTTACCGGCATCGCGCGGGATATAGGCCGGAGAAAAGGAGATGAGCAACGTCTAAAACTGCAACATTCAATGACAGAAATTTTGGCGGGGGCTTCGACGTTGGACGAAGCTGCGCCCAAACTTTTGTCGGCTATTGCGAGGCATCTGGGTTGGCAATTCGCCGCGTTTTGGTCGGTTCAATCGAATCAAAACGAGTTGCACTCCATTGCGAAATGGCGAGATGAATCATCCCCTGGAACAATCGAATTCGCCGAGGCAAGCAGTCAGTTGCGCGTGGGCGGCGATGCCAGCTTTCCCGCCAGGATATGGGCCACTAAGAAGCCGCTGTGGCTCGCCGACTTTAGCAGTGACGAAAGCTTTCCCCGCGCTGCCGTAGCCGCCCGCGGAAATCTGCATAGCGCCTTTGGCTTTCCCGTGATCGCAGCTGAGAAGGTGGTCGGTGTGATTGAACTGTTTAGCGAGAAAAACGACGAACCTGATTCCGCCACGCTCACAACGCTCGTTTCAATTGGCAGTCAAGTGGGCCAGTTTATCGAACGCGTGAACGCGGAAAGTGAACGCCGTGAGGGTTTGACGCGGGCGCAGGAAGCACGACGGGAAGCAGAAGCGCTCACAGATCAGTTGGCGGCCCTCCAGAAGGTGACGGACGCTGCCCTGGGTCATCTTTCAATTAATGACTTGTTGGCGGAATCGCTCAAGCGGATCCGGGAAGTATTGCACGTCGACACCGTCGCTATTTTGTTGCTGGAACGGGAAGAAAACGAGTTGGTGGCATGGGCGGCACAGGGATTGGAAGAAGAGGTTGAGTTAGGCGTTCGTATTCCTGTAGGGCGGGGCTTTGCGGGCAAGATAATAGCTAATGTGAAACCCATAATTATTTCAGAAGTCGAAAATGCTGATCTCTTCAATCCACTGCTGCGAGAGAAAGGTATTCAGTCGCTGCTGGGCGTGCCGATGATGATTGAGGGTCGGCCGATAGGCGTACTGCATGTCGGCGCATTCAAACACACTAACTTTACGGAAGAACAAGTAGGCTTGCTGCAGTCAGCGGCCGACCGGCTCGTCCTGGCCGTCGAGAATGCGCGACTCTATCAGGTTGAACAAAGCGCGCGCGCGGAAGCGGAAGCCGCTAACCGCGCTAAGGACGAGTTTCTGACAATCTTGTCGCATGAGCTGCGCACGCCGTTGACGCCAATCATCGGCTGGGTGCACATGATGGAAAATGGGATTCTTCCCGACAGTGATTTTCAAAAGGCCCTCGGAGTCATTAACAAGAATGCCTACAACCTTAAACGGCTAATCAGTGATCTGCTCGATATGTCCGCCATCCTGAGCGGAAAAATGCGGATTGAAGAGCATTCCGTGGCCATCGCAGCCGTCCTTGAGGAATCGGTGGAAACGATGCGAGCATTCGCCAGCCAGGCGAAGGTCGATCTAAAACTCGAGATGCCCCGCGAAATGCCAGCCGTGACCATTAAAGGGGACCGCAACCGTTTGAATCAGATCTTTTGTAACGTGCTGCACAACGCCATTAAGTTTTCGCCTCCTGGAGCTGTGGTGAAAGCAGCTTTAACAGCTTCCGACTCCGATGCCATTGTAACCATCAGTGATCAGGGCGAAGGTATTCCCGCTGACTTTCTCCCTCATGTCTTTGAGCGGTTTCGCCAGGCCGATGGCTCGCGCACGCGCTCGTATGGCGGCCTTGGTTTAGGACTCTCGCTCGTCAAAAGTTTTGTGAGCGTGCACGGAGGAACGATTGAAGTCGATAGCGATGGAGCCGGTAAGGGCAGCACGTTCATTATCACTTTGCCACGAGAAGGCGCACCTAAGCATTCCTCGGCGAAAACTTCGAAACGGTCGAAGGCCGATGCCGTAACAGCTCTTCGCATACTGATTGTTGAAGATCAGCCTGACACGTTGGAAATGCTGGCCGCAACTTTCCGTAGTCGTGGATTTGAAACTATCGCCTGCGAATCGGCGAGCGAGGCGATTGACTGCGTCGACCGCCAACAATTTGACATACTAATTTCAGATATTGCGATGCCCGAGATGGACGGGCTGCAATTGATTCGCGAGGTGCGCTCGCGGCCAGGGTTGGCCACTGTCCCAGCCATAGCTTTGACGGGTTATGCCTCGCAAACAGACGCCAAGTCTGCGATTGCAGCTGGCTTTGATTTGCATCTATCAAAACCAATTGATCCGGGTGATTTGATGGCCGCCGTCCACAATCTGATCGCATTGCGAAGCAGAGGAAAAACCTAGACAGAAAATATCGTTTCGGCTACATTAAGCTCCCGTTTTGCAGCAAGCGTTAAGACCGACAACTGGTGGGTGATTTCATGATCGAACCCCGTTCAAGCAGCGCTCTATTTAGTTTCCCGAATCCGGAAAATCTGTTCAGCCAGTTTCTGCCT
>JBDUCC010000228.1:0-3206 GCA_040003675.1 bacterium
ACGCCCAGGTAGTCTTTCAGATACTGCTCAATCTGTAACTTGTTTAGATGCGGGTTGCGGTTGGGATTTAGCAGACACTGCTCGGTTGTCAAAACACAGCCTGCGTCGTTCACATCGATTGAACCGCCTTCCATCACAATGCCAGGCTCGAACCGCGGCGCTTTCAATAAATTTTCAAGACGTTGAGGAACCGAATCGTCCTTTGTTAACTCTTCATATTTATTTCCCCAGGCGTTGAAGATCCAATCGTTGTAGGTGAGTTTATCGGACATTTTGTCGGACAGTTGGCCCTTAACTAAGAAGTTTGGCCCATAGTCGCGTATCCACGAATCGACGGTGGGAACGCGATGGAAGCGAAGGTTCTCAGTCCCGGCAAACGTGCAACGCGCGCGCACCGCTTGTTCAGTTGCCTTATCATCAACCAGGAGATTTACAATTTCATTAGGCGCAAGCGCCGCCATCATTTCGAGGAATATGTCTTGAACCTGGGGCACGCGGTCAGGCCACGTCTCAGGATCTTTGGGCCACGACAGCCATGTCGCCTCATGCGTGCGCCACTCTGCGGGCATGTAAAACCCGAGCTGGGCCGGCGTTGTGTTTGCAGGTTCAGCCTGTAGGTCAGTCATGGTTTGAGCGGTTCATGATTCAGTCGCTGGGGGACGAAAATAGCGATAGAGGCCAAACAGGCTAATGAGTACCCAAATGGCCTCCATGATAAAGGCCGAGAGATTGAAGTTGGATACAAGCGAGATGATGATCAGGGTGGCGCCCACGGCATTCAGCAGCGAGTAGCTGAGCGAGTTGCTGCTGATGCGATTAAGCTGGAGCAACAAATAATCGATGATGATGAGCACGACGCCGATGTTGCCGAGAAAGTCAGTGAAACTGTATTTCATTTCTAGTCGCCGTAACGAAGTTGCAGTCCCTGGTAAGCATCGATACGCCGGTCGCGCAGGAAGGGCCAGTTTTGGCGCGTCTCGTCCATCAGGCTCAAATCACAATCCACCACCAGCACTTCTTCTTTGTCAGCCGACGCCCTCGCGATGATGCGGCCAAATGGATCCGCAACAAACGATTGGCCCCAGAAATTTAATTTGCCCTCGCGCCCGACACGGTTAACGACGATTACGTAGATACCATTTGCGATCGCGTGCGCGCGCTGAATGGTCTCCCATGCCGAATGCTGTGCCTGGTTCATTTCCTCTTTTTCGTCAGGCAGCCAGCCGATTGCAGTCGGATAAAAAAGAAACTCTGCACCGGATAGAGCAGTCAGCCGCGCAGCTTCGGGAAACCACTGGTCCCAGCAAACGAGCGTGCCGACTTTGCCATATTTCGTATTGTGACTTTGGAAGCCCAGATCGCCTGGCGTGAAATAGAATTTTTCGTAGTAAAGCGGGTCGTCCGGAATGTGCATCTTGCGATACTTACCTGCAATTTTCCCGTCCGTATCGATCATCACAGCGGTGTTGTGATAAACGCCGGCTGCGCGTTTCTCAAACAGTGAAGCGACAATCACGATCTTCTTCGCTTTTGCCACTTTACTAAGCGCGTCGCTGGTGGGGCCGGGAATTGTTTCCGCTAACTTGAAAAGCTCGATGTCTTCAGTCTGGCAGAAGTACTGTGAGCGAAACAGTTCCTGAAGGCAGACAATCTGTGCGCCTTTTTTTGCAGCGTCTCCGATGCGTGCGATCGCCTTTCTTAAATTGGCTTCCGGCTTCTGATCGCAACTCATCTGGATCAAACCAACTTTAACAATATTCGACTTCGCTTTTTTCGGCATGGCGGCGAGTATAGCAAATACTGGGACCGCGGGCGTCTCGCCCGCAATGAGCGCAAAGAGCGAAAAAACTCCTTGTGCAACCTGACAACTTTCAACAACGAAAAGTATTTGGCTACAGCCGTTTTCGCGCTTTGCGTCATTGCGGGCGAGACGCCCGCGGTCCCAGTACTCAGTCCGTGGTCCCAGTGGTCAAGTTTCGCGCCTCAGAGAGGATCAGTTAAGATGTCTGGTCGTTTTCAACCTCCAAAATCAAGAGAGAAATTTCAATGATCGACTTTGAACTGACCGAAGATCATAAGGCACTGATTCAAACGGTGCGTGAGTTTGCGCAGAAAGACGTTGCCCCCTACATCAAAGAATGGGACGAGAAACAACATTTCGAGCGCGGCATTTTTGAAAAAATGGCGGCGCTGAATCTGCTGGGTGTTTGTATCCCGGAAGAATACGGTGGCGCCGGCTTTGATTACATTTCGCTCGGTTTGGTTTGTGAAGAGTTGGAAGCGGTTGACACTTTTCTGCGCGTCGCGATGTCGGTCCATACCGGATTGAATTCGTTGACGCTCTACGCCTGGGGCACTGAAGAACAAAAACAAAAATATCTGGTGCCGCAGGCAAAGGGCGAGAAGCTCGCAACCTATGGTCTAACCGAGCCGGGCGCCGGTTCGGATGTAGTGGGCTCGCGATCGACCGCGCGACGGGAAGGCGATGAATACGTTCTTAACGGCGAGAAGATGTGGATCAGTTTGGCCGACACCGCAGACAACTTTCTTTTCTTCTGCTGGACGGATGAAGAGAAACGCCGCAATCGCGATCACTCCGGAATGTCGTGTTTCATCGTCGAGCGCGGCATGAAGGGTTTTTCGTCGGGAACAATTCACGGCAAGTTGGGCATTCGCGCAGGCAACACCGGATATTTCTCATTGCAAGATACACGCGTGCCGACAGCGAATCGCGTGGGCGAAGAAGGCGAAGGCTTCAAGATCGCGATGTTCGCTCTGGAGCAGGGCAGGTACACAGTGGCCGCCGGCGCTACGGGAGTTATCCGCGCGTCGCGTGACGCGTCGGTCGCCTATGCGCTGGATCGCGAAACCTTCGGGACAAAAATAGCCAACCATCAATTGGTGAAGCAAAAAATTGCTGAGATGGAAGCCGACTATCAAATGTCTCACTTGCTTTGGCTGCGTGCCGGCTATTTGAAGAATGCTGGTCAACCAAACGGACGCGCAACCAGTTTAGCGAAGTGGCAAGCAACGACGCGCAGCGAAAAGGCCGCCTCAATGGCCATTGAAGTGCACGGCGCGAATGGCTATTCAAACGACTACCCGGTTGAGCGCTATTTGCGGAACTGTAAAGCCGCTATTATTTACGAAGGAACGCGCGACATTCATACACTGATGCAGGCGGATTGGGCATTGGGTTTGAAGAA
>JBDUCC010000090.1:0-10786 GCA_040003675.1 bacterium
CGCGCGTCCTTTTCAGATCCGTTTTTATCCGCGTTCATCCGCGGCAAATTGCTTTTAGATCACGCAGGCCATTCGCTCTTCATTCAAAGCCATGAATCCCAGCTTTTCATAAAACCTACGTGCTTCCGGATTCTCGAGGTGCACGGCTACATCGATGCGTGTCACTGCTTCTTTTCTGAGTTGCTCTTTCAGTTGTTCCAGCAGCGCCGTGCCTATCCCGCCACCGCGGCGATCCGTTTTGACTGAGACGTCATCTAGCTTTGCCACCACAGCTCCCATCGACGTCGAGATTGCATAACAGACTACGCAGACGCCGGCCGCGCCCTGCTGGTTGTAGGCCAGCCAGACAAAACCCAGCTCGGGCTGTTCGAGAAACAGATCGAGCGCATCGTTAAGGCCTTGAAACCCGCGGTCTCCATAAGCCTGGCTGCTGGCGAGGTAATGTTCATCTTCACGCAGGAAGACGCGCAGCATTTCAAATGCGTCAGTCACATCCGCGGCGGTCATCTTGCGACAGGTGATCAAGCATTACTCCCTTCGGCATCGATTTCGTTATCAGGGCGCTGCCTTGAGTTGAAAATCCTTTGGTACAAACTCGACCGAACGTAATGTTCCGTCAACTTTCTTTCGCGAATCGCTGCCAGCTACGTAACAGACTATTACATCATTTCCAGGTTTGCGTGGTCCACACGAAATCTCGTTGCCGGCGTCAGCACTGAAGCTCGTCAGATTCAGAGTGTCAAAGCTGTCTGTCCTGAGCTGTAAGATCTGCCCGCCAACTCTAACAATGAAGATAATGCCTTTGGCGTCGCAGTCAATGCGCTCGAGCAATCCCTGCACTTGCGTCTCTCCGTCGCCTGGTTTCCTCAACGCCTCTCGTAAGTAATATGAAGGATCGACATTCGTTGGGACTTCAGGCGCTCCTTGCGAGACCGTGGGCGAGGTGGCAGAAGACCGAGATCCCTGTGCTGCGCTCGCCGCTCGATAACGGGCAAGCTGTTCCTCCATTAACTCCAACCGCTCCAGCATCGCTTTCGCCTGCTGGCGTACCCCTGCCTCGCTACCTCCGCCGAGTTGCTCAAGCAGCGGACGCGCATCTTTATAGTTTTCCTTGCGCATGTGAAGCTGTGCCAAGGTAAACACAAGATTAGCCTTGCCCGGCGCCGTCATCAGCGCGCGTTTTATCATCTCGATAGAATCGTCAATATCGGTATTTGTAACCAGGTTTATGAATCCCAACAGACTATGCGATTCAAGAAAATCAGGCCTGAGTTCGATCGCCCTTTTCAGTTCCGCGCGCATCTTAGCTGCCGCCTCAGACGCGAACCCGTAAACCAGGTCAGAATCGCCCTGGCCCTCTCGACTCAACGCATAGGCGTAATAATAGTGAATAAGATAATTCTGAGAGTTTGCCGCGACGCGTTCCAACATCTGCTGCGCCTGCGCCGTCTTTCCCTCGCGCAAACGGAGCATCGCCATAGAAGCGTTGGCCATCGGCAAGTTAGGATCAAGGGCCAATGATTTTTGCAAATAACCTTCGCTATCAGCCCGATTGCTGTGCAATAGCAAGTCGCCAAGATAAGCCTGCGCTTCGGCCTCGCTGATGGGCGCCGCTTGCATATCGGTCTCTACCACGAGTTTGCTCTTGAATTGACCGGTCATAACCGGGTAGCGATCGTGCCTGATATATTCGCGCAGCTCTTTCTCCATACTTTCAAAGCTCATCGCAAAAGCTTGCTGAAAAGCTTGTTCCAGCGGCACGTTCGCGGCCATTAGTTTTAGGAAATTCCCCATCTGTGGACGGCGTTGACCCTCCTTCCCGAGAATCAGGTAGTGCATCAGCGCCCACGACTCTGCATAGAAAACACTTTGCTTGTCACGTTCATTATAATAAGGAGACTTCTCATCGACCTTAAACAGCGTGCGCAACGGCAGCATTTTGTTTTCCCGCAACAGGTATACGTGATTACTAATAGGAGTGCCGAGTACCACTTTGATGTCGTCGCCAATCTTGAGCGTACTGTAGTACTCAGCCAGGCCCTCATTAAACCAAAGCGGCACGTTGGGACTGGTGTTGTTAATGAGCAGGTGTGTGTATTCGTGAAAGATGACAGTGAAAGGATCCCGCTCGCCCCTTAACTCGGTGGTTAGGGTGATGTAATTGACATCTGGGCCTGCTTGAAAATAGCCGGCTGTATTCGCGTTGGGTTTAAAGGGACGATACGAATCATCACTTTTGAAAACGATTACAGTCGTAGGCACCAGCGTGGTATGAACCGCCTTAGGAAATAATTGCGCAAAGACTTCGCGGAATTGTTCAAGCCGCGTTCCCACCAGACGCATCTGTTTTTCGCTGGTGTTACAAATCAACAGGAAATTTTTCGAGCGCAGCGAAAGCCAATTGTCTTTAGCGAAAACGGGTACGTTCAGTGGTCCAAAGGTGAGGAGAAAGAGCAGGGTTACGAGGACTAGGATGGTCCGCTTCATAATAAAAACCCTTCTATTTGAGGTTGAGGTTTCTTAGCCTTGATGTTTCACCGTTATTCACGGTCTGAATATTGAAGAGTCGGCCAACCGGAAGACATATTCTACGGTCATCCACAAGGATGCAGGCTGGCCATCTTTCATCCCGGGTTTGAATTGAATCCTGCACGCGGCTCGTATTGCATTTTCAGTAAGTCCGGCCGGCAAGCCTTTTATGATCCTGATGCGGGAGACCTTGCCGTCGCCGGCCAATAAGACCTTCAAGACAACAAACCCCTGGATCCCATTTCGCCGAGCCTCTCTCGTATATTCGGGTGGCGGCTTTTTGGTTATTTGCACGGTCTCGTCAGCATCTTTAGAAGAAACTATTCGCTCGTTGAGCTCGGCTCCAGCGAGGATTCGCTCCAGACCATTATCTTCCGCGCAACGATAATCCTGGTTTTTCTCTGCCGTAACTGGCGGCGCCTCTTGTTCGTCAGCCTTAGGAGTTGGCTTTGGCTCCGCGGTCGCGGCGGGGGCGGGTGACGTAATCGTTTTCGCCCGCCGCCCTGATTGCGAGTAAGTAGGCGAACTGAAAGTGAGAATCGCAGTGACGAGAATGACGAACTTCATTGCGTGTGAATTGTAACAAGAGCCGTGTGAGCACAAAAGACCGGAAACACTTCAGTAGTCTCTTTGCTTTCAGTGTCTCTGCCCAGGAAATGCAAAAGCGGGCCGCTCAAAAAGAGGGCCCGCCCTTATTAGGTCAACTGTCCTTTGCTTTCGGTTACTCTTCGGGACCGGTGCAGGTTGGCCCGTGCAGCGCCGGTATCTTTTGGCTGATAACCGGATAGTTGGGAGCCTCGTCGATATTGATCTGCGTCCAATGCGCGTAGTTTTCCGGAACATTGGTGTCGGCAAAAATTGCTTCCACCGGACACTCAGGCACGCAGGCATCGCAATCGATACAAGTGTCGGCGTTGATGTAAAGGCGATCGGGGAGTTCGTGAAATGCTTCCACCGGACAAACAGCCGCGCAGTCGGTATATTTGCAATCAACGCATAACTCAACCACTACATAGGTCATAGGCGCATTAAGCTCCTTTTTGATGATGGCAAATAGTCATTCACCAGGTAGCAGAATGTCAACAGAAAAAAGATAAGTAAATCGTAAATCGTGAACCGGATAAGAGCAAAGAGCGATGTGGTAGATAATCAAAGGTACACCGTCTCTTAGGTTGGGAAGGGTGGTCTACCCCCGCGCGTGTGAGTCGTAATTAACCCTTAGCGTGTGAGAGTGATTGATTAAGCGGGGACACTATTTACGATTTACGGTTTTCGATTCACGGGCTAGTTAGCTTCCCTCGTTTTCTTTTTTCGAGACACTGCCTGGTCCATGGACCGTCTTATTCACCGCCGGATCGCCTTCGTACGTGACGTGCGATGGGCCGGATACGGTCACATCGAGTTGCTCAGTAACATTCACCTCCACGCCGGCAACCCCCTTTGCCTCGACTACGCCGCGCGTCGCGCGCAGTTTGTGCGCATCAATTTTTCCGGCGCCGTTGGTATCGATGTCGACCAGCTTAGTTTCGCCGGCTACCCGGATCGTGGTCGCGCCGTTGGCATCGATTTCAAACTTGTCGTTTTTTAGACCGGAAACATCGATCTTGCCGGCGCCGTTGGTTGCCATACTTTCGAGATTCGGCAGCGAGATTCTGACTTTGATCGGATCGCTAACCGAAAAGTTACCATTACTCTTGATGTGCAACACGTTATTGGAAACTTCGGTGGTAATTAGCGACAGCAAATTGTCGTCGCCCTCAATTTCGAGGGTCTGCGGTTTTTGACAAACGACATCAATATCGAAGGCGCCGTTCGTGGCAATTGACGTAAACGATGCAACTTCGCGCTTCTGCTTCTCGCGCACGCCTGAGCCTCTAACACCGTCGTGCATTTGCAAATGACAGCCCGATGAAAGCAAGATCAGCGCTGAGAGCAAAAATGTTTTTCGGTAAGTTAAGATCTGCATTATTGCGTCACCTCAGTCAGTTAGAAATATCCCTCAACGCGGCGGTTCGTTACGTGAATACTGAAGCGTCCTTGTCGTATTCTCTGTGACGCTCGGCATAGCTTCGGGTAAGCCGCGGGCCTGAGCAGGATGCAGCTCGTTCGGCATAACGGCCGGCATGGGCGGCGAAACGCGCTTGGCTTGTGAGCCGCTGATGAGTTTTGACAACTGCCTGACCAAAAAGAATTCTATTAGTGCCAGGATGAAGAAGGTGAAGAACATGAACATGCCAACCACGTCTTCACCGAGTACGGCATCTCGCTTCAAGGTTACAGCGCCGCCCAGCATGATGCCGAGCCCACCGATCCCGATAACGACGATGGCTAACAGAAAAGCAATGATGGGGCCAGTCCTGACGATGGTTTCGGTGGGCTCTTTCAAGCTCGCGCCGCAGCGATTGCAATAACTAAGTCCGGGCGTAATCGGAGTACCACAAGTTGGACAGAACATAGATTTTCCTTCCACTTATCATCGAAAGAGTCCGCATAGAAGAAACGGCTGGGGCGGCTGGCAAGTTCCGGCGATTTTGGTCCTGTAGTCAATCTTAAGCTCCGTTCCACGTCCCGACCGCCATTGGACCGCAGCGTATCGCAGAATAAGAGCAGAGAGCAAAGATCAGCGAGCAGCGGGACCTGGCGTTTGATGGGGCCCCGGCCCGCGTGCTCTTTGCCCTTCGCGCCGCAGGAATTACAATTCAAAGGACGGCTTTAATCAGCTACCCGGGTGTACCGCAAGGAAGGGTCGAAGGATTCCAGACGAAGCGCCCCCGGAAGCAGCGCCTGCTTGGTCGCATACACAAGCATGAGCTACTAAGATTTTATGTCCCTAATAGTCGTACTTATTCGCATTGCGCTTAGCGTCGTATTCAGTCTGGCTGGCATCACCAAGCTGATGGACCAGGTCGGCACGCGCGAGGCCGTGAAAAATTTCGGCGCTCCCGCTCCCCTCGCCCCCGTCGTGGCGTTTATCCTCCCCTTCGTCGAACTGGCAATTGCCATCGGCCTGCTCTTCAGTCAAACCGCGGCCATCAGCTCCGGCGCCGGGTTCCTGCTGCTCGGCGTGTTCATCGTGGCTATTAGTGTGAATTTGGCACGTGGACAAACGCACGATTGTCATTGTTTTGGGCAACTTTATTCGCGTCCACTCGGATGGCCCACGTTAGTTCGCAATATCATTTTCGCCCTGGGCGCTGCTTTCGTCTTATGGCAAACGACGATCGCCGCGAGCCCGAACATCGTCTCCACCTTGAGCGCGCTCAGCGCCGTCGGATGGTCGTTACTGGCTGCGGCGGTTGCTGTGATTGTGGCGGTGTTTATTTACCTTCAATACCGCCACCGCAAAGCGTTGGCTGCCATAGTTGGACCCGAAGGCTTGCCGATCGACACTATCGCACCCGACTTTAATTTGCCCGCTTATCACGGCGGCACTAAGTCGCTCGCGCAGTTGCTCAATCACGGCAAACCGCTGCTACTCTTGTTTACCAATCCTCATTGTGCTCCATGCGTGGTGCTGTTTAAGGAAATCAGAGAATGGCAGGACGCTCATCAGGAGAGACTTACGATCGCCTTGATTTCTCGAGGCACGATAAAAGAAAACTTCGTAAACGTCGCGCGCAATAATCTGGGTGAAGTGCTTTTACAAAAAGAACGCGAGATTGGCGAGAAGTATGGCGGGCTTGCGACACCGACTGGAGTGGTAGTTAGTCCTGATGGTCGCATTGCCAGCCGAGTGGCCGCCGGCGCCGACGAGATACGTAGTCTTTTGACCAGAGTGCTGGACAACGGAAACGGCTGAAAGCAGTAGGCAAAAGGCAAAAGGCAGAAAGCAGAAAACACTAAGCAGAAAGCAGTAAGCAGTAAGCAGTAGGCAGAAAAGCAGTACGAGTCTTCTTAACGATTCGCGATTTAAGATTTACGATTTACGATTCACGATTCACGATTCACGATTTTCGGAGAAGATATGATTGGACGTCCTGAAGCAAGCGAAGCTGCTCCCTATTACGCGCTCTACATTGATCGCATAACCAGCGACAACATCTTCGACGTACTTGAAGGCCAACTAACAGAAACGAGCGAGTTTTTGCAGGCTATTTCCGAGGAACAATCGCTCCATCGCTATGCGCCCGATAAGTGGTCGATGCGTCAATTGCTCAATCACGTAAACGACACGGAACGCGTTTTCCTCTTTCGGGCATTCTGGTTTGCGCGCGGTTATCCCGATGAGTTGCCGGGCTTCGATCAGGAAGTAGCCGCCGCCGCAGTCAATTCCGACGAGCACTCGTGGGCCAGTCACATCGAAGATTTTCGCGCTATTCGTGAGAGCACGCTTACCTTCTTCCGAAATTTGCCCGACGACGCCTGGTCGCACGGCGGTGTTGCCAGCGGCAATCGAGTTACCGTGCGCGCGCTGGCATACATTCTCGCCGGACACCTTGCCCATCACTCCGCAGTGCTCAAGGAAAAGTATTTAACGAAAGTGGCATAGAGTTTAGTCTGTGCCCGTTTACGAAAGCACAGACTAAGGTCTATACGACTTGGGTCGGAGTGGCAGAGATTTTGGAAAGCTCTGATTGAAGTAAAAGCGTCAACTCCTTGGAGTGCGGCGGCCCGGCGCCGCTTTGGCCTGCGCCGGACTTTGAAGCATGTACCTCCTGGCGGAATTATTTCGGTAAACAAAATGAGCGACGATTCGCAAGACACTCGCATCCTTAGCCGCGACGAAATCGTCAACAGCGCGATCATGCCTGGAACGATCCTGCGGGAACGCTATCGCCTTGATAGTGAAATCGGCCGCGGCGGCATGGGCATCGTTTACCGGGCCACCGATTTGGAATTGCACCGAGAAGTGGCGGTTAAAGTATTGCCGACTGCTACCTCTTCAATTGAAGCTCGCCAGCGTCTAATGCGCGAAGCGCGCGCTGCCGCCGCGCTCAATCATCCGCATATCGTTTCCGTTCACGATGTCGGCGAGGCCAACGGAAGTCCTTTCTTCGTGATGGAGTTGGTGCATGGTCCAAGCCTGGCAAAAGCAAAGCCAGCGGAATTGTCGCGCCTCGTGGAGATAGCCTGCCAGATTTGCGCGGCGTTGGAGCACGCGCACGCCAACAGCATCGTCCATCGCGATCTAAAACCTGACAACATTCTGCTTTCGGCATCAAGCCTGAACGGTAGTGTAAAGCTGGCCGATCTCGGACTCGCCTTGCCTGCCGATGCGGCGCGCATTTCTCGCGCCGGCTTAATCGTCGGCACTGCGGCTTACATGGCGCCGGAACAGGCACTGGGACAAACCGTTGATGGTCGCACCGATCTGTACGCTCTTGGCGTCCTGCTTTACGAGATGGCTACCGGGCGCGTGCCTTTTATTGGTGATGATCCGCTGTCAGTCGTGTCGCAACATGTGCACGCTTCAGTTGTGCCACCGCGCGTGTTGCGTCCCGAATTGCCGCGCGCGCTCGAGGCCGTGATTCTCAAGTTGCTGGCAAAGGATCCCGCGCAACGGTTCGCCACGGCGGCCGAAACATCCCTGGCCCTGCGCAACTCATTAACTGCCGAGGAAGTATTAACTGATGAAGAGACGCCCGCCACGGTTGCGATTCTCGATGCGCTTTCGCGCGGGCGTCTGGTTGGCCGTACCGCTGAACTTGCCGAAGCCATTGAGTTGTGGCATCACGCGAGGCAAGGACGTGGACATGCAGTGCTGTTCAGCGGCGAGCCCGGCGCCGGCAAGACGCGCCTGGCGCGCGAACTGACAATCCATGCTGCCGTCGATGGCGCGATTGTGCTTTCCGGCGGCTGTTATGAATACGAAGCCACGACGCCTTATCTGCCTTTCGTTGAAGCGTTTCGGCGGCTGGTTCGCGAAGAAAAAGACGATGTAGCATTGCGCGCGAAGCTCGGCGACGCTGCGCCGCAGATCGCGAAACTCGCTCCTGAAATTCAAGCGCGCCTTGGACCTTTTCCGGAACGCGCTGAGTTGCCGCCTCACGAAGAGCGGCTGCTTTTCTTTGACGCAGTAGTCAACGCTTTTGTGAGACTTGCGGGAACGAAGGGACTGTTGTTTTACGCGGACGATTTGCATTGGGCGGACCGGGGGACGCTCTGGTTGCTCGGCCATCTGCTGCGGCAACTCCGCACGGAACGCGTCCTGATCGTTGGCGCTTATCGTGAAACTGAACTCGATCGGGCGCACCCGTTGGCGAAATCTTTGGTTGACTGGAACCGCGAACGCCTAATGACGCGCATCGCGCTCAAGCGTTTCGACGCCGAGGAGACGTCTGCGCAACTTGGCGCGCTGCTCGGTGAAAACGTAAGTGGAGATTTTACCGCCGCCGTGTTTCGCGAAACCGAAGGCAATCCCTTTTTCGTTGAGGAAGTGTTGAAATCGCTGATTGAAAAAGGATCGGTTAGACGCGAAAGCGGCCGCTGGCAGCGTTGCGACGTTGATGAACTCGTCATTCCGCAAAGCATGAAAGAAGCGATTGGCAGCCGCCTCGATCGCGTCAGTCAGAAAGCTAACGAAGTTTTACGAGCAGGCGCGGTACTCGGAAAGACATTCACTTTTGCCGAGCTGCAATCAGCATCCGGGGAACAGAGTGAAGATGCGCTGCTTGATGCGTTGGATGAGGCCGTTGGCGCGCAACTGATCACAGCTAATCGCAGCGACTCGTTTACGTTTACTCACGACAAGATCCGCGAAGTACTTTATGAAGAGCTGAACCCGATTCGCCGGCGCCGCTTGCATCGCCAGGCCGCCGAAGGTTTGGAACATTCGCGCACGCCCACTTCGCACTGCGCCGTCGAAAAGTTGGCCCATCACTACATTCAGGCGGCGGACTATGAAAGCGGGTTGAAATATGCGAAACAGGCCGCCGCTGGAGCCGAGCGCATTTCCGCATTTGACGAAGCAATCGTGGCATTCGGCCGGGCGCGGGATTGTGCTGAAGCGCTCTCGTTGGTTGATGAGCAGCTGGCGATGGAAGAGGAGATAGGTAAGGTCTATTTGCTTCAGGGAGAAATGATTGCCGCCGGCGAACATTTCGAACGCGCGCTGGCGTTGACGACTGACCCCTTCGTACGCGCGCGACTGCAATGTCAGGCTGCGAGTTCTTTAGTGACGGTTGGCGATCAACGCGGCTTGGACCATTTGCGGGAAGCGCTAAAGGTGCTTGACCCGCAGACGCATCCGCTGGAGACCGCGAATGCACTTGCCAATGAAGGGCGTTTTCATCATCTCGCCGGACGCCACCAGAAAGCGATTGAGTTGCTGACGCGCGCGGCTGAACTGGTGGCGCCCACAGCGGCGGCGGAAACAGTGACAACACAGGCGGCGTCGATCATCTCAATGTTGTATGGCTATCTTGCCGGCGCTTACCAGCATTCAGGGCTGTTCAGTGACGGTGATGTCTGGGCGCGCAAGGTCATCGAATTTGGCACCGCGCACGACATACCCTTTGCGCAGGCATTAGGCTTTGAATACTTAGGCGAAAACGCGATGAACCGCGGCGAGTTTGCTGAAGGACTGAAAAATTCACTACGCGAACGCGAGATAGCCGAGCGAATCCACTCACGCGAGCGCCGCGCCTGGACGCATATGTGCGCGTCATTGTGCGAAACCTACCTCGATGAAGAACGCGCAGAGCGCGAGTTTGTTGATGGCATCGCGCTCGGGGAATCTATCGGCGAACTGCGCCTGGTGGTCCTGATGAAAGGCAACTACGCTGCCTTTCTTTCCAAACGCGGCGGTAGTTTTTTGGATAAAGCATTGCAAATTGCAGAGGAAAACTTTGCACGGGCCGAATCGTTGGGCCTGCTTTACACGCGTGCCGAGGGGCGTCGTACGCTTGCGCAGGTGCGACTCGCTCGTGGTGAAGCTGAAGAGGCTGAGCGGCTATGTGCAGAGGCCCTGGAGTTGGTTTCCGGCACTGAATCGCGCGTCAGCCGGCTTTGGCTCGGCCCGCTTTATCTTGAAGCGCTGATTGCGACCGAGCAAAACGCAGTTGCAGAAGGCGATACTGAAAAAGCCCGGGCGAAACGCGCGCGTGCTGCGGAACATCTGGCCAATTATCAGGAGCTGGTCGCGGCCTGCCAGTCTCCGCTCTTTAAAAGCGAAGCGACGCGCATGGCCACGCTGCTGGGAAAATCGGAAGCTTAATACACGGCCCTCGAACACTGGGACCGCATAATACTGGGATCGCGGGCGTCTCGCCCGCCCGGCTGCGTTACCCCCCATTGTTGAGTGGTCGAAATTGTTCGC
>JBDUCC010000091.1:0-10695 GCA_040003675.1 bacterium
TGCTATAAACATTTCGCTCGCAATCTAGCCAAACATATTCGGAGTCTCGATGAAAACCCTAATCAAAAACGGACGCGTCGTCACTGCGACTGACGACTACAAAGCCGACATCCTGATCGAAGGTGAGCGTGTTTCCGTCATCGGCGCAAAGTTGGATATGGAAGTCGATAACGTCATTGATGCTGCCGGCAAATTGGTTATACCCGGCGGCATCGATCCACACACGCACATGGAATTGCCGTTTGGCGGCACTGAAGCGTCCGACGATTTTCTTACCGGGACGCGCGCTGCCGCACACGGCGGCACCACTACGATTATCGATTTTGCCGTGCAATACAAAGGCGAATCTCTCATCCAGGGCATCGACAACTGGCACAAGAAAGCCGAAGGCAAAACGGCAATCGACTACGGCTTTCATTTGATCACTACTGAACTCGAGGACAACCAGATCGAGGAATTGCACACCGCAATGGATGAAGGGATAACGAGTTTCAAAATGTTTATGGCGTATCCCGGCGTCTTTTTGGTTGACGACGCCACCATCTTTCGCGCCATGTCCGCGGCGGGCGAGCGTGGCGGCTTGATCTGCATGCACGCGGAAAACGGAATTGTCATCAACGAGATCATTAAGCATGCACTCGCGAAAGGCCATACTGCGCCGAAGTATCATGCGTTAACTCGCCCAACTATCGCGGAAGCAGAAGGAGTCCATCGCGCTATCGCCATCGCCGAGATGGCGGAATCCCCTGTTTACATCGTGCACCTTTCCTGCGCGGATGCCCTTAATCAAGTGCGCCAGGCGCGCGACCGTGGCATCCCGGCTTTCGCCGAAACTTGTCCGCAATATCTATTTCTTTCGATTGATGATTACGGCGACAGCTTTGAAGGCGCGAAGTATGTGATGACGCCGCCGCTACGGGAAAAGGCAAACCAGGCAGAATTGTGGAAAGGTCTGAAGATGGATGACCTGCAAGTCATCTCTACGGACCACTGTCCTTTCTGCATGAAAGAACAGAAGGAGTTGGGCAAGGACGACTTCAGCAAGATTCCTAACGGGGCGCCGGGCGTTGAGAATCGTGTCCCGTTGATCTACAACGGCGGCGTCGTGGAAAACCGGATCAGCCTTAATCGCTTTGTCGAGCTCACTTCCACTGCGGCCGCGAAGATGTTTGGCCTGTTCCCGAAAAAAGGGACCATCGCCGTGGGCTCGGACGCGGACATCGTGATCTTCGATCCGGAAAAGGAACAAACGCTCGGCCTTAAGACGAGCCACATGAACGTCGACTACAACACCTACGAAGGTAAAAAGATTAAGGGAGTTGTAGAAACGGTGCTCTCCCGCGGCAAAGTCGTGATTCAAAATGGCGAGTACAAAGGCAAGCCTGGCGATGGTCAGTTTCTCAAACGCGGCACCTGCGTATCGATGTAGAATACAATCCTTTCGAGGAACGGCTAAATGGAGCAGGACGACCTAAAGGATTTCCGGCGACAGTGCGAGCGCAACCTCAAGCGCAGTGTCGCGGAGCGTATGCGATATGGATTCTGCTACGTTTACAAGCCGGTTCTCGACGACGCCCCGTGGCGCTCGTTTGATTCAACTGCTGCCTACCGCAAATGGTGCCGTGACAATCTACCGAAGTACCTTGGCTACGGCGAACCTGATTCGGCATAGGAAAAGGGCTTCGATGCCTCGCGATCAATTCAACCCTGCGCAAGCTCAAGAAGTGGCCGCTGCATTTGCTGCGCACGGGGTTGACTACATGTTCATCGGCAAGAGCGGTGCGATCCTCCTGGGCTACCCAGGCACTACCCAGGATGTCGATGTTTATCCACGCAAGGACCGCGAAAATGGCCGACGCATCGTTGCTGCTCTCAAGGACCTTGGCTTTGTGTTGGATAATGAACTGATTGAAGAGATTCTCCGGGGTAAAGATTTTGTGCAAATAAAATCCGGGCCCTTTGATATCGATCTGGTCTTTGCTCCGGACGGCATCGAAAACTATTCCGAAGCCCGAAAGCGAATGGATACATCCAGTGGGTTTCCAGTTCTGAACATTCGCGACATCATCGCGAGTAAGCGTTCGGCCAACCGCCCAAGAGACGTTATTGAGTTGCCATTGCTGGAGGCTTTTCGGGATGTATATGAAAAGCGCGAAAAGTGACGGCAAGGTGAAAACACTTGTCGCTCTTCCTGCAGTTGCCTTACTATGCGCCCTGTTTAAGACCTTTCGGCCAAGTCTTCAATCGAAAATGATGGCGTCTTCCCTTTCCTGATACTGCGTTCTGGTTTCTACTGACCGTTGCTCCAGGAGACTCCAGAAAACTAATGGCTAGTAACAATACAGGCGAAACAATTCAACATCCCGATGGACGCGTCGAACTGCGTGCCGATGCCGCGGAAGCAATCAGCCGCAGCCCGCTCTACAACGAGGACCTGGCTCCGGTTCCGGTCGCCCGGCGTAACTGGACCACCTACAACTACGCGGCGCTCTGGATCAGCATGGCGCATTGCATTCCTACCTACATGTTGTCGTCGGGACTGATCAGTGCCGGCATGAATTGGTGGCAAGCGCTAATCACAATCCTTCTCGGTAATACGATCGTTTTAGTTCCTATCCTGCTCAATTCTCATCCTGGTACGAAATATGGAATTCCCTTCCCAGTTTTTGCGCGCGCGGCGTATGGGACGTACGGCTCGAATCTGCCGGCGCTAATGCGCGCGATTGTGGCTTGCGGCTGGTTTGGTATTCAGGCATGGATCGGCGGCGAGGCGCTGAATACTTTTCTGGGCGCAATCGTTCCGGGCTGGAACACTTTGCTTGGTGGTCCAATTGGCGGGCACATGGTAACCGAGTGGCTGTCGTTTCTGCTTTTCTGGGGATTGAACATTTACATCATCTATCGCGGCATGGACCTGCTCAGAAAAGTCGAAAACTGGGCCGCGCCATTCGTACTAATCATGACAGCGCTGCTGTTAGGTTGGGCCATATGGAAGGCGCATGGGCTCGGTTACCTGCTTACTCAACAAAGTAAGTTTCACAGCTTCAGAGAGTTTTGGCCCATCTTCATTATTTCCCTAACTGGCATGATCGGATTCTGGGCCACGTTGTCACTTAACATGCCTGACTTTACACGTTTCGGTCATAGCCAGCGCGAACAGGCAATCGGACAGGTAGTGGCACTGCCAACCACCATGACTGTATTTGCGGCAATGAGCGTAGTGATCACCTCGGCGGCGTTAGTCATCTATCCTCACATGAAGATGGACGAGTTGTGGGATCCGATAAAGCTGGTAGGTCAGTTTCACAATGTTGCGGTGATAGCAATTTCAATGTTTACCGTTGTAGTGGCGACGCTGGCGGTTAACATCGCCGCGAACGTTGTTTCTCCCGCAAACGATTTTGCCAACGCCTTTCCCAAATGGATTTCATTTCGAACCGGCGGCTTGATCACCGGAATCTTAGGCATCCTCATGCAGCCGTGGCGCTTGCTCGCCGATCCCTCGGGTTACATCTTCGCCTGGCTGGTAGGTTATTCAGGCGGACTCGGCTCGATTGCGGGCGTGCTGATCGCCGATTACTGGCTCGTCAGAAAGAAACGCCTGGAACTGGCCGACCTCTATCGCACCAAAGGGAGTTATACTTACAGTAGCGGTTGGAATTGGCGGGCCGTGTTGGCTACTTTGATCGGTTGCACTCTGGCGTGGATTGGCTTGCTAGTGCCACTGCTCCGACCACTTTATGATTACGCCTGGTTTGTCGGGTTTGGCGCCGCCGCAATCACATATTGGCTGTTGATGAAGATATCGCCACCTCCCTCGCCTGAGATCTTCGAGGTCGCCATGGCAAAAGCTGCGTAGCTGAACTGCTGTCGCGCGCCTGGGGAGCGACAGATTAAAGGAACCTCTGATCAAGTGGAAGCTTCACTCCTTGGAGTGGGCTGGCGCTTTGGCCCGACTAACCTATCTGGCCCGCCAGAGGTTGTATGCTTCGCCGGCGCAGGCCAAACCGGCGCCGGGCCGCCGCACTCCAAGGAGTTGACGCTTCACTTAATCTGAGCTTTCTAAAGTTTACCGAACAAATAACCTAGAAGGATTCAATATGCCACGAACAGTCAAATGCGGACTCATCCAGTGTTCCAACGCCGCGCCGACCGATCTACCGATCGATGACATCAAGCGGCTGAACCTTGAAAAGCATTTAGGCTTTATTGAACAGGCGGCCGAGCAGGGCGTGCAGATAATTTGCATGCAGGAAGTGTTCACTACGCCCTACTTCTGTGCTGAGCAGCAGACGCGTTGGTACGAGGCGGTGGAAAGGATTCCCGATGGACCAACGGTGCGTTTGATGCAGGAAGTCGCCAAAGCACACGGCATGGTCATCGTGGTGCCGATTTATGAAGAAGAGATCACGGGCGTTTATTACAACACTGCCGCGGTGATTGATGCCGATGGGAAGTATCTCGGCAAATATCGCAAAAACCACATCCCCCACGTTAATCCTGGCTTCTGGGAAAAGTTTTACTTCAAGCCCGGCAATCTCGGTTACCCGGCGTTTGATACGGCGTTTGCGCGCATTGGCGTTTACATTTGCTACGACCGGCATTTTCCTGAAGGCGCGCGCGCGTTGGGATTGAATGGCGCGGAGATAGTTTTCAATCCATCGGCAACTGTTGCCGGCTTGTCCGAATATCTGTGGCGGATAGAGCAACCAGCGCACGCCGTTGCGAATGGATACTTCATTGGCGCAATCAATCGCGTAGGCCATGAACAGCCGTGGGACATCGGCGAGTTTTATGGTCAGAGCTACTTCTGCGATCCGCGCGGGCAATTCATTGCCGAAGCGCCACGAGATCAGGATGCGTTGATAGTTGCCGATCTCGATCTCGACAAAATTCGCGAAGTAAGAAACACGTGGCAGTTTTTCCGCGACCGGCGCCCGGATACGTACGGCGCCCTGGTGGCGGATTAAGTCTCAAGTCCCAAGTCTCACGTCCCAGGTCATCGGAAACGGAGGTGACTTCCCATGAGCCCAGTAGATAGGTTCGAAGATTTGGAGGCTTGGAAGTTATCACGAGCTCTCACGGGTCTAGTCTATGCTGCCAGTGGAACTGGACGCTTCAGTCATGGCTTCGCGCTAAGGGATCAGATTCGCAGAGCTTCGATTTCTATAGTCTCGAACATTGCGGAGGGTTTTGAACGGGACGGGGACAAGGAATTTCTTCAGTTCCTTTCGATGGCAAAAGGCTCATGCGGAGAAGTTAGAGCCCAGCTTTGTCTGGCATCTGATTAGAAATACATCTCGCAAGCCGAGGTTGATAATCTAACTGCAAAGGCAATTCAACTAAGTCGCGTTGCGACGATCGTTAGTTTTCAGGCAAGAAATATAAAATAGCAGCAACATGACATCTTAATCTTGGTCTTGAGACCTGAGACTTGGGACCTTAACGGAGTTAAGAAAAATGGATCTATCGATCACCGTAAACGGCATGAGCTTCCTCAATCCCTTTCTGCTGGGCTCAGGCCCGCCGGGAACAAACGCGCGCGTCATTGCAAAGTCCTATGACGCCGGCTGGGGCGGTGCAGTCGCGAAGACTGTTAGTTTGGAATCAGCCAAGGTCGTCAATGTCGTTCCTCGCTATGGCAAGCTCCGTTCAAGGACTTCCGGCGAAGTCATTGGTTTCGAAAATATCGAGTTAATTTCCGATCGTCCTATCGATGTCTGGCTGGAAGAATTTCGCCAGCTTAAGAAAGCGTATCCAAAACATATCCTGATCGCTTCGATCATGGAGGAGTATGAGAAGAGTCGCTGGCAGGAACTAACGCGCATGGTCCAGGACACCGGTGTCGACGCGTTCGAGCTCAACTTCTCGTGTCCGCACGGCATGACCGAACGCCGCATGGGATCGGAGATGGGCGAACATCCGGATCTTTGTGAAGAAGTCACCAATTGGGTGAGCGAGGTGTCCAACATTCCGGTCTGGGCCAAGATGACGCCGAATATCACAAACATCAAGGAGCCTTCGCTTGCCGCAGTGCGCGGCGGCGCCGTCGGCATCTCGGCCATCAACACGATTCTTTCAGTGATCGGCGTTGACCTGAATACGCTGCGCCCCATGCCCACAGTTGAAGGCCATACAGTGCCCGGCGGTTATTCGTCCCAGGCCGTTCGTCCGATTGCCTTGCGCATGGTGAGCCAACTCGCGTTGGGCCTGCCGCAGGATGTTTCCGTCAGCGGCATCGGTGGCATTGAAAACTCGCATGACGCGCTCGAGTTTTTTCTTTTGGGATCGTCAACCGTTCAGCTTTGCACCGGCGTTATGCTGCACGGCGTGAAGATGATCGACGAACTGAGGGAAGGCCTTGAGAAGTTCATGGTAGACAAGGGTTTCAACTCGGTCCAGGAAATCGTCGGCAAGAGTCTCGGATACTTTTCAACTCACATGGACCTGGTCCAAAAGATGAAAGCGGCAAAACGGACCAAGGCAGGTGAAGCGAGTCGCGACAACGAATGGGGCCAAAAGGATATTACCGAGAAGACTGCGGAACTCACCTCGAACTGAGGCGCAGGCTTAAGTAAAAACCTCGAGTCCGAAAGAAAAATTAGTCATTACCTGCAACCTGCTATAGAATGCGGCGCGCCATGTTGCCGCAGCATGTATTTCCCCCAATCTCGTCAGTTTTACGTGATCGCAAATTTACCATTGCTCTGGTGGGAGCAACGGGACTTCACATCACACTTGTATCGCTGAGTCTCCCTTCCTGGGAGTGTCCTTTCTTTCGCTTAACCGGAATTCCCTGCCCTGGTTGCGGTTTGAGCCGAGCCTCGATCCTACTGCTGAAAGGAGAAGTCGCCGAGTCGTTCCGATTTCACGCATTCGCTCCTATCTTTTTATTCGCCATGGTCGCTCTATTTCTTTCCCTCCTCTTACCCAAATCGATACTCCAGCCTGCAATTGCCAGAGCAGAGCTGACGGAACGCAAAACGGGATTAACTGTTCTGATTCTTGCTGGTCTGATTCTTTACTGGCTGGCGCGCTTGCTGTTCCTGCAAGCGGCTTTCGTCCAGCTCATTCGCGGTTAACCTTGGACAAGTTCTACTAACCAAATAACTGGAGGACAATAGAATGTTGGCTGGAGGATTGATAGGGATAATTGCACTGCTGGTATTTTTGGGCTGTGCGATCTGTTATATCATCGTGCTAATTAAATTATTCCAGAATGAAGGTCTGGTGAAGGGTATTCTTGGGATAATCTGCGGGCTTTTCACTTTCATCTGGGGCTGGATGAATGCGAATCGCTATGGGATCAAAAACATCATGATGATCTGGACTCTCTTGCTCATTATTGCGATCATCCTGAACTTTGCTTTTGGCGTTTCGATGGTTCCTGGGTATCCGAACCCCACCCCAGTTGTGCCCTAAGTTTTGATCGCACACCCCTTTCACGCTCGGCGGCGTCAAGCTTTGCGCAAACGCCGCCGAGTTCTATTGCGGCTCCGCGTCAGCTCGAAAAACGCAGCAAATAGTTTTCCAGGAAAAACAGGCGTGGTACAAATAGCGCAGAGCAGAGGTCACAGAAACCCAAATCTTAGATGACTGTTCAGTCATTACGTACGTCAACCTCTCGCTCTTAGTTCTAATTGCCCGACAAAAAAACAGGAGCACTCGCATGCAGGAATTGTCTATCCAACCTACGGTGCCGAAGTCTCCGGCCCGCCGAAAATTTATTGGTCAATTTGGCGTTACCAGCGCTGCCGCCTTTGCCGCTGGGATGGTTGGCGTCGAGCCATTACTCACGACCAAACATTCCAAGATTCAGGCAGCGCCAGCCATAGGATCGAATCGCCGCGCCAATGATTGCGCCAAACTACGGCGCGATGCGGCGCAGAGCGGTTTGCAAAATACTCCCCAGAATTTGCAGCACCCACTAAACGGAGATGAGAGTCTTTACTCAAACAAGATTGCCAATTATTCAAAAGGACTGCCGCATAACAACGACGGCACCGTTGTCTTGAGCGCTTACGAGGCACTCCTCCAGGCTTTGAATAGTGGACGCCCCGCCGACTTTGACGTTATCCCGATGGGCGGTAGTCGCCGGTTAACTAATCCACAGTCTGGTCTTGCTTTTGATATGGAGGGCCCAGACGCACATGCGCTGGTGCAACCGCCGGCACCTGCTTTCGCGAGTCGCGAGCAAGCAGCGGAGATTTCGGAAAACTACTGGATGGCGATGCTTCGCGATGTGCCTTACTCACAATATTCATCGCATCCGATTGCTAATGCAGCGGCAGCCGATCTCACGCTCTACGGTTCTGATTTCAGAGGCGCTAAAGCCGGAGGCGTGGTGACAACCGGCACGCTGTTCCGAGGGTTGATGCCGGGCGACAGTGCCGGTCCCTACCTCTCACAGTTTTTCTATCAGCCATGCAACTTTGGCGCGAACAAACTCGAGCAAAAGATCAGGACAACGATGCCGGGCATAGATTACATGACGGACTTCAACACCTGGCTCGTCGTGCAACGGGGCGCCAACCAGCCGGGAGATGTCTTCGATCCGACGCCGCGCTATATGCGAAACGGTCGCGACATCGGACAGTGGGTGCACATCGATGTACTTTTCCAAGCCTACTTCCATGCCTTCCTAATACTCGCAGGACTAGGCGCACCCTTCGACGATGGAAACCCCTATGTTGGCAATCCAACTCAGGATGGCTTCGGCACTTTTGGCGGCCCCCACATTGCAGCACTGCTTTGCGAAGTAGCCACACGCGCGCTCAAGGCAGTCTGGTTTCAAAAGTGGTTTGTTCATCGACGGCTGCGACCGGAAGTTCATGCTGCTCGCGTCGACCGTACGCTGAACCACGGAGCTGGTTATCCGGTTCATTCGGAGATTCTAAATTCGCTTTCAAGCGGCACGCGGCTCGGGGGCTACATGCCTGCTGGAAATGCATTGCTGCCGATGGCGTTTCCGGAAGGTTCACCAACACATCCAGCCTATGGCGCGGGACACGCAACCGTAGCGGGCGCTTGTGTGACAATTCTGAAAGCCTGGTTCAAAGAGTCGACAAAACTCGTGGATCTTGGTGTAACTCCGCTGCAACCACTGGACGATGGCTCGGTCGTGGCGCCATACACCGGAGCAGACGCTGGAGATTTGACCGTCGGCGGAGAACTCAACAAGATCGCGTCTAACGTCGCTTTAGGCCGGAACACTGCAGGTGTTCATTGGCGGTCGGACGCCACCGAATCAATGAAACTTGGTGAGCAACTGGCTATCGGAATTTTGAGTGACCAAAGAGCTTGCTATAACGAAACATTTGGCGGATTTTCGATAACGAAGTTTGATGGAACGCAGCTCATTATTTAGGTTCTTTCATTGTCGCCGTCGGGTTACGTAGAGCCGGGACCATTCATTCAAACTCAGCAATAACCGGCGCGTGATCCGATGGCCTTTCCCAGGTGCGTGGCTCGATGTCGATCCAGGTGTTTTTGCTGCGTGCAACTAACGGTTTGGTGGCCCACATGTGATCGATGCGCAGACCGAGGTTCCGGCGAAAAGCGCCGGCGCGATAGTCCCACCAGGAAAACTGGCCACCCTCCTCATGATGAAGACGAAATGAATCGGTAAAGCCCCAACGCTTTATTTCATCCAGTGCCGAACGCTCACCCGTGCTGCACATGATTCGTTCCTGCCAAAGCTTGGGATTGTGAATGTCGCGATCTTCAGGCGCGACATTGAAATCGCCGCACAGCAGGACAGAACCGTCTGGTTGGTAGTTGTGATCAAAGAAACTACGCAGGCGTTTCATCCAATCAAGTTTGAACTCATACTTATCTGAACCGACAGACTGCCCGTTGGGGATGTAGACATTGACGACCTTTATTCCGTCAAAGGTCGCCGCCAACAAACGCGCGTGCGCGCCTTCCTGATCTTCATAATTGCCGCGCTGCACTTCGGCGCACTCATTGCGCGCAAGTATCGCTACGCCGTTGTAGCTTTGCTGACCAAAGACACTGGCGCAGTAACCTATGTTTGCAAGAGCGGCGAACGGAAACTTGTCGTCGGTGCACTTGGTTTCCTGCAGACAAACCACATCTGGCTCGACTGACTGTAGCCAGCGAACCACGTGCGGCAGTCGCGCAAGGATTGAATTAACGTTCCAGGTAGCGATTTTCATAAGAAGTGGCACAGACTTCAGTCTGTGGCGGTAACGCGGGCACAGACTAAATAGTTCGTCGCTGCTGCTGACGAAAAGTTGAATCAGGTCCGACCAAGTGGAAGCGTCACTCCTTGGAGTGCGGCGGCCCGACGCCGCTTTGGCCCACCCTGGTCTAGCGCCGCTTTAATCGAGAAACATTCAACCATGAAGCCCGTTAGGTCAGTCGGACCAAAGCGCTGCGAGGCCAGCGCACTCCAAGGAGTTGACCGCTTGATCAGTGGTTTCATAGAGCCTTTGCCACAAATTCACAGCGATGCGATCAATGCCGCGATCAAGGCACCGCGCCGCGGAATATCATCAAGAATGATGTGCTCATGGGTTGCGTGTGCGCCGTCGCCTGCTATACCAAGTCCGTCGAGCACCGCGGCGCCAACAGCGGCAGCAAAGTTTCCATCTGAAGCGCCACCGACCTGCGTCTCTCCCAAATCAAAATGCAATGTGCCCGCAATCACTTTTGCTCGTTCATATAACTCAA
>JBDUCC010000092.1:0-10649 GCA_040003675.1 bacterium
CGCAATGTGATTGAAAAAGTCGTGGCTGAAGCAGCGCGCAAACTATGGCAAGTGCCACGGGCGAATGTTTACGACGCGAAAGTCTACGAAGACAAAATGCTGAGCGCCGGCTTTGAAAACATTGAGATCAACGAGATGGGAGCGGCCGTAATTCCCGGCTATTACTTCGAGCAAATGCGGCCCGAGACTATCCGCGCGATTAGCAAAATCCGTGGCTTCGCGTTAGCCCGGCTCAGTTTGCTGTTGGACATTGCCGTCTATCGTGGCTTCACGATGGGCTTGTTGGAATACGTGCTGGTGCGAGGCGTGCGAAGGTAAAGTGTTAGTTTGCGGTTGTTGTAAAGCAAACTGTTAGTTTGCGATGGTTGGATACACTCATCCTTTAGTCCTGCGAACCACCGCAAACTAACAGTTTGCTTTACGAATCCCAAAGAACGCAAGCGTAGCTTCCAGGCGGCGAAAGAACTTGATCTTGTTCAGAAGCGGATTGAGCCAACCGTTGGTGATGCAGTAATGCATGTTGAAAGGCTCGGTGTGATGCAGCTTGTGATGTGTCGGTTCCAAAACGAGCCGCGTGCGTTGCAGCCAGCGCGCGAAAGAAGGAACGCTTTCCTGGTGCGCCCATTTGTGAAATTGATTGGTGGCAACGGTTGCCGCAGCCATCAGCGCGGTACACAGTACGATGAAGGCGAGCACACCATGATCGCTCAGCCAGAGCAGAAGTAGTGAAAAAGAAAGAACCGGCACTGCCAAAATGCAAACATTTCCTACTGTAGCCACGAGATTATGCGTACAGATGTCGCGCGGATAGATGTGATGCATGCGAAAAGGTTTGACGAGACTCGGGCCAACAATGGGAGTGTCTTCCGAGCAATAAGTGTCAGCGGCCCAATGCACAATTCCGGAAACTAAATCGCCGCCCAATACGCCAAGCGGAATTGCGAGGGCAACCAGCCAAAGCAGTTCGCCTTCATAGAGTCGCGCACCTGACCAATAGACGTTTAGTACGAACAGGACAGGAAAGATTAACGACGTGGAGTATTCCAAAAAAGAATGCAGCGGCGCCGAATGTTCTTTAATACCGCTATAGCCTGAAGAGTTTGTCGGGTGCAGGGTGCTGTTTCTTATGGATGCTGACATAATTACTCTTCGCGGGAACCTCGGTACATCAGTTCGTTCAGTGTCGGTTATCTTTACGAGCAAGTCCTGCCATTCGGATTTGTAGCTTGCTTTACGTTACTGTAACGACATGGGTTCCCCCAGGATAAAACCGGCCGTTCAGCTTGCATTAAAACACTCTCTAAGATTCTACCGTGTAAGATTATTGTAAGATTTTGGTGGGCGGCATTGAAAACCCTTTAAAGTTATCTTCTAAATTTCACAACGAACTACTTTGAAACAATTAAGTCACATCGATGACGAGGGTCGCGTCAAAATGGTTGACACGAGCGATAAGGCGACTACTACGCGTCATGCCGTGGCCTCGGCACAGGTGCTGATGAGCAAGGAAACCATTGCGGCCATCAACGAGCACCGCACGCCGAAAGGCGATCCTTTGGAAACAGCGCGGCTGGCAGGAATAATGGCTGCCAAACGAACCGCCGAGTTGATCCCGCTTTGCCATCCACTGCCCCTAACTCACGTCGACGTACAAGCGCGCATTGAAGACTTTGGTGTGTATCTCGAATCGGATGTTTCTACGAATGCACAGACCGGCGTGGAAATGGAAGCGCTGACCGCAGTGTCAGTTGCGGCATTGACCATTTATGACATGTGCAAAGCGTTGGACAAATCGATCACGATTTCCGACGTTCGTTTGGAGATGAAAAGCGGCGGCAAGTCTGGCGACTTTCGGCGCCAAGTCTGACTCAGTTTGTGGAATGAGGTCACTACCACCGGCAGCCGCGTTGGGGTGGTGGATGCGGGTGGGTCCCATGATTCCCAACGGTCAATTGCCGATTTCGATTAACCTTATACCCAGAAACTCGGAACCTCCTCTCTCGGCTTATCGTTTACACTCGTGCCCACAGAATTGAGGACACGATGAGAAACTTCAAACTCGGCATTCATCAAGACGCGCGGCCACAGGCCACCCTGTTGTTGACCGCAGCGGCGCTGTCGATTTTGCTCTGGTTCATCCCCTTCGCTGAAGTGCTTACTTATCCCTTTCGTCTCTTTGTGACTTTCATTCATGAAGGTGGACATGCACTGGCGGCCCTGGTAACTGGAAACTCGGTCGAGAGTTTGAGTATCGCAACGAATGCGAGTGGCGAAACCTATACCACGAAGGGCGGCCTATTTTCGCAGATATTAGTTTCCAGCGCGGGTTATGTCGGTTCGATGATTTATGGAGTGACTCTGCTGGTGATGATTCGCAGAGCGGTGGCCGCCCGCGTTGTGCTTATCGCTTCAGCCGTCTTGATTTTCTTACTTACAGTAATCTATGGCGTTTTCAAGCCCATTGCTTCCGGTGCAGCTCTGTCCGCTATTCCCTTCACCTTCGTCGCCGGCACGCTGCTGTCGTTCGGCCTGGTGGCTGTTGCAAGATTCGCGAACTCGCGAATCGCTACTTTCTTTTTAAGTTTCCTGGCGGTGCAGTGTGTGCTGAACGCATTGCTGGATCTGAAAACCGTGTTCTTTCTTTCCACACCTTTCGGACCAAGCATGCCCAGTGACGCGGTGAACATGGCAAATGCGACTGGCATTCCGGCGCTGGTCTGGGCCAGCGTCTGGATCGCAATCTCCGTGGGGATACTGCTGCTGACAATGCGCCTGTATGTGAGTGGTAGAAAGAAGCAGCTCAGCCTTGACCAACCGTACGAACCAATACCGCTGTTTCCAACCACGGTAGGCGAAACCCATAATCTGCGATAGTCCGCGACCATTGCTGATCAGAATTTATAGCGATAGCGTAGCGTTACACCGCGGCCGGCGCCGTCGATGCCCCAACTGATGCCGCGATACTGCTTGTCCCCAATGTTTTCGAAATCAAACGAGAATTCTGATCGTTCGTTGATGCGGAGCGCGCCGCGCAAGCCGACCAGTCCATAGCCAGGAACGGCAGTGAACAACGGCACATTGGTGTTGTTGTCGATGACCCTCACGCCGTTGATGGTAACCCCGATCGGAAGCAAACGGTTTTGGATCTGCAACAGCGTCTCACCAGTACTGATAAGTGTGGCTGTGCTGCTCGCAGAGCCGCAACCGGTTGGCCCGGGCGTGGTCAAACCGCGCACACACGCACCCCGCCGAAAGAAGTTTTGAATGGCGGTGCGCGAACGGGCGGCACCGGTGCGACGGTCACTTAAATCGAGCGACGAGAGACGCCGTTGGCGGCCAGTGATTGTGGAGTATCCCTCAATATAGAAGCGTGAGTGAGGTTGATAGCGCACACTCAAGAAGCCCGCCGGGTTTGGAATGCCGCCTTCGATGTTTGGCGGTAGCCCGTTCAGGAGACTGTAAGCACGCACATAAGTGAAATTGGCCTTGGCGCTGAATTGACTGTTGAAGCGCGCCCGTGAATTAAACTCGAGACCATTGATACGCGCGGCGTCGTAGTTGACCCGCACCAGAACGGGACTACCGGGCGTGCCAATAGGAGAAGTGCCCACCGATACCCAATTTCTGATTGGGTCCTGATAAGTAATCTGCTCGCTTCCAAGAAATCTGCCGAGTGCGCCAGCAGGCAGAATTAGCGCCTGGTCAAAGTAAACGTCATTCAATTTGTTCGTGAATCCGGTGAGCTCAGCTGAAAACCTTTTGCTCGTATAGCGCAAACTGAGATCGAAGTTATCGCTGGTTTCGGGCGTCAGGCGTGTGACTGGGATACCTGTTGAAAGGGCATCCGAACCTGACGTTGCTCCGATAAAACCGCCGAGACTCGCGGCTGTCTGTGAGTTAACTTCATAACCGGTACCCACTAGTCCGACGATTCCCAAATCTGTGGTGTTGGGAGCGCGAAAACCACGCGCGTATTTCGCGGCGATATCAAACCCACGCCCCAGGTTGATCACCGCACCGACGCGGCCAGACAAGGCGCTAAACCGTTCGCTATCATCCGGGAACAATGGACGGCCACCGACAATAGGTGCGTCTGCCGCGCGTGCTTTGTACGACGCCACGCTGTAACGGACGGCGCCACTCAAGTGGAGCCGATCGGGGATTGCCGTGAAAACATCCTGCGCAAAGAAGCCATAGGAGAGGTAGCGCGCGCCGTTGGGTATGCGCGGACGGGAATTGACTACGAGGTAGGTTACCGGGTCGGTAGTAAACGCCGGCGCCGCAATCTTGTCACGGTAAACGTCGGCGCCCAGCAGCACGGTGTTGCGATCGCCGAGCTGCTTATCTACATAGAAGTTGAAGCCAAGAACATTTGTGCGTTCGCGCTGATTCGTTATTGCTCCTGTCGGATTGCCATTCCCGCCCTGATTGATCCGCTCCTCCCGTTGGCCGTTGTAGGAAACAGTGAACGAGGCAGTGTCGAAGATGCCCAGGTTTTGTTTTATGAGTCGCGCATAAAATAAATCCGACATGATGTTACGCAAGTCGGCAATAAGGTTGCCGTCGCCGCCGAGCAACTGATCGTAACGTTTGCCGCCATCCTGCTGGCTGCGATCGTAGCTCAAATGAATCTGCGTGGTGTCGTCGAGGCTGAAGTTGGCGCGCAACAATCCGCCATACTGCGTAAAGGCGGTATCCGGCAAACGCTCGCCGAGGATGTTGGAAGGAATTCCGAGGAAGCGAGTCACCGCCGCATGGGTATCAAGGCCCGCGCCGGGACGCAGTTTGTTAATGCGACGCGCGTTCGCGTTGACCAAAAAGCCATAACGCTTCGTTCCATAGGTCAGCAGTTGACTGCCGCCGAAGCCGTTGGTCACCGACGAATAAAAAGTGTTTGTATTGCCGTGAAACTCGCCATCCTTATCACCGTAGATCGGTGAACGCGACAGAAAGTTGACCACGCCCCCATGCGCATCCGAACCATACTGGGAACTGTTAGGCCCGCGCAGGATTTCAACGGTATCAAGACTCGACGGCTCGATTAGACTAAAGAAGGTGCCAACGCCGCCACGCTGAGTACTGGTGGTGTAACGCACTCCATCGACATAAACTGCGACGTTGCGGCCGGTTAGTCCGCGCACAAACACGGCGCTGAGCGATGGGCTCGTGCGTTGTAGATTGACGCCCGGTTCCTCATCAACAACCTGAGCAACCACTTCGGTTCCACGTTCCAGGATTTCCTGATCATTGATTACATTCACAGGCTGAGCCAGCGTCCGCGCATCTGAGATGTGACCTGCCTCGGCCGTAACTGTCACCTCTTCGCTGAGCGGATTGATCTCCAATTCCACGTTTACTTCCTTCTTGTCGCCGGCGAAAACTTGTACCGCTGAGCTGGATTGCCCGAAACCCGGCCGCTTCACGACGACTGCATAACTTCCTGGCGCTACATTGTCGATAATGAATGTGCCGTCCGCGCCCGTGACCGCGGTCCGTACTGGACTCTGCGCGTGCATAAGAAACACTTCCGCGCCGCCGACTGCAGCCCCCGCTTCGTCTTTGACCGTTCCACTGATGCTGCCGCTTTGTGACTGGGCCAGTACGGTGGTGGAAAGGGTCAGGGCCAGCAAGACAATGGTCAGCAGAGACACGACGGTCGACTTGGTACTCGCGGTGTTCATAGGGAGTCCCTCAAATATTTAGACAGAGTTTGAATCGGACAGGGGGTTCCGGGCGGTTGACTTTAACGGCAGGGGAAAACTACTACCAGCAGTCGTAGCTGGTCCAAGCTATGGGGCCGATCATCAATTCGGCTGTGCATTCTTAGTAAGATTGTCGCGGCTCTGCCGCCCTCCGTGCGGAAAGGCTTTGCCTTTCCGTCTGGAATTTCATTTCGCGAGGCTGCGCCTCGGGTTCTGCAACGGAGGCAGAGCTTGAAGAATTATTAAGACTGAACGGAAAGGCAAAGCCTTTCCGCACAGAGGGCGGCAGAGCCGCTTTCCAGCTTGCTAGCGACGAGGGACGGATTGAGAGTTTTAATCGGATTACCTCAACGCATGAACCGCGTGTTCAATCAGGTAGTGGACTCTTGAGAGCAGGTAAGGATTCGTGGCTGCGATGGCGAAGGTGACGAGTAGCATGCTGGCCGAGACCCACCCGAAAAGATTTGTTAACACCTCGGGTCGCGCAACACTTCCCCGTTCTATCGCGGCGAGCGAGATGAGCCTGCCTACGCGCCACTTAATGCCCTTTGTTTCTTCGTCACCGAGTAGAAAAACGCCTGCCGGCATCGTGGGGCGCGCACCCAACGGAATGATCCTGGCAATCTTGACGAGTGCCGAAGCCAGGTCCAGCGCGACGGTATTCCCTTGTCGCGCCGCGTTCTCATCGGCTGCCTCCTCCGATGCCTCCGACCACGACTTATCGAGCAAACGACCGCTGGGAATTAGCAGCAGAATGTCGCGACAGGCGCGCAGCAATCCACGTTTCAAATTATCGCGCGCCGCCAGATGACCGTTCTCGTGGGCGATTGCTGCAGAGATTTCTTCAGGCGTGAGAAGCTCCAGGACCTGACTCGCGATGAACATTCGCGGCCGCAGAAAACCTACAATGCCGATGAGCGGGAATTGGTGATGAATCTGGTACGTATCGATATTGATGCCAGCGATTTTAAGCGGCGTACCCTGCCTCACCCACTGCGAAGTAAGTTTGGCGGTGGCACGATGCGTGGCAATCCCTCGAACAATGCAAACGGCCAAACCAGTTGCCGACAAGAATGCGAGCAGTCCGAGTTTTAAGCTGACGCTTTCCGCGGCGTGTCGCGGTTCATAGGCGATATAAGCGGGGAGCAATAACAGCGTGACAAACAAGAAGGCAAGCAGAGCGGGAATCGTCCGCAAGGAAAATAACAACCGCGCGCGGGCCGCCGCGGTCCAGCCGTCTGTCGCTCGACCTGCAACTCGCCAGAGCCCGGCCATGACCAGCGACGCAATGCTGTTGAAAGTCAGCAAGGCGGCGAGCAGCAATGCGATGCCCAGGAGTTCGAACACGGTCAGTTCCTTTGATTCAATTCTCGTCGCTTTTCTTTGATCAAGCGATCCAATTCATCCAGCAGCTCGCGGTCTCTTTCGCTGACAGTATCCACAATACAGGCCAGCAGTGGTTCGACCGCCTCGGCGCCCTGGCCCAGCAAGCCGTCAATGACGTCCTCTCTAATTCCCTGCTCAAACTCAATTCGTGAAACGGCCGGCAGGTAAACAAACGCGCGGCCATCCTTGCGTCGCGTGAGTAAGTTCTTTTTGAAGAGGCGGTCCAGAGTGGTCATCAGCGTGGTGTAGGCGATGCTCTCGTCGAATTCCAGGTAGATGTCGCGCACAGTTACTTCGCCGCGCCGCCAGGTCTCGTTCAAGACCTCGCGCTCGAGTTTGCCCAAAGCCTGGGCCGCGACCTCGCGCGGTCTTCTAAATCCACGCAGAAGAAATCTAGCAGGTTTCATTGGAGCCGCATTGTCGAGCACGACGGCCGCTGTGTCAATGATGGAATTGTGGCGATTGCATTGCTTCTCGCGCATTTCTGATCGGCGAAGTTAGGTCCGAAGGACCTATGAGTTCAAACCAAAACCACACAAAGGTTTTTGGTCGTGATCCCTGAATCGGATCACGACCAGGTTTTTAGGCGATTCGCCTCTTGGGAACATTCGGAGTATCATTTGAGGTTTGCGAATGGCCTCAGAGTTCTGTCTATACGGGCCGGTGCAGTTTCAAAGACATGTCGGAACAAGCCATCACAGTGCGCGGCGCCCGCGTCAACAATCTCAAGAACATCTCGTTTTCTATCCCCATTAACGAGCTGACCGTGGTTACCGGCGTCAGTGGGTCGGGCAAATCATCGCTCGCATTCGACACGATTTACGCCGAGGGCCAACGCCGCTACGTTGAGTCGTTGTCCGCCTACGCTCGTCAATTTCTCGAGCGCATGGATAAACCTGACGTTGACGAGGTGCGCGGCATTGCTCCCGCCATTGCTATCCGGCAGAAGAATTCTACGCGCAATCCGCGTTCAACAGTGGGCACACAGACTGAAGTGTTCGACTATCTTCGCCTGCTGTACGCGCGGGTTGGTATCACCTACTGCCGTGTCTGCGGACGGCAGGTTTACAAAGATTCGCCTGAATCCGTGGCCGATGAAATCCTGCGAACGCTTGCTGAAGGAACACGCTTTTATGTGCTGTTTCCTGCTCAGGCAGGTCTTGCGGAAACGGCAAAGAATGGAGACTCGGATAAACCAAAGCAGACAGCTCGCAGTAAAGCGAAGCCACCCACATCCAAACGAACCAGCGGCACCGCCACGCCCCGTCAGGTAATCACTGCGCATGTGATGAGCCTGATGCAACGAGGTTTTACACGGCTCTTTCATGAAGGCGAAACCATCGAGCTGCGCTCGCCTGATGACTATCTGTTGGACAGCTTTGATAATGTTTTCGTAATGGTGGACCGCCTGGTTGCGCGCGCGGATATTCGCCAGCGGCTGGTTGATTCGCTGGAGATCTGCTTTCAGGAAGGACACGGCACAGCAAACATCGAAACTGTCAAAGCCGAACCTCATCGTCTGAAATTTTCTGACCGGTTTGAATGTAAGTATGACGGCACAGTCTACGCAGAGCCTGAACCACGCCTCTTTAGTTTCAATAATCCCTACGGCGCCTGTCCCACTTGTCAGGGCTTTGGCAACACCATCGGGCTCGATATGGATCTTGTGATTCCCAATCCCGGGTTGAGTTTGAAGGAAGGCGCGATTGAGCCATGGACCAAGCCGCAGCATGAATGGGCCAAAGACGAGCTGAAGCAATTTTGCAAGTCGGAAAAAATTTCGATGACCGTTCCTTTTGCGCAGCTTCCGCGCACGGAGCAACGGGCCATCATTGAGGGCCGGCGAGGCTGGAGCGGCGTGCGGGGCTTTTTTGATTGGTTGGAAACGAAGAAATACAAGCTGCACGTGCGCGTCTTTCTTTCAAAGTATCGCGGCTACACCTTGTGCCCTGATTGCGGTGGCGGACGTTTGCGACAGGAAGCACGCGATGTGAAGGTCGGGGGCGCTCCCTTGCCGGAAGTTTGTTCGTTGGCAATCAAAGACGCAGCAGTTTTCTTTGATTCTTTAGAACTCTCGACTGAACAGTCCGCAATTGCGGAAAGAATTCTGTTTGAAGTTCGACGTCGATTGCGCTTCATGGTTGAAGTTGGCCTTGATTACCTGACGCTTGACCGGCTGGCATCGACGTTGTCCGGTGGCGAAGCGCAGCGTATTCAACTGGCGACCAACCTTGGTTCGTCGTTAGTTGGGGCGCTCTACGTGCTCGACGAGCCCTCGATTGGCTTGCACCCGCGGGACAACGATCGCTTGATTAAACTGCTCCACAATCTGCGCGACATCGGCAATACAGTTCTGGTCGTCGAACACGACGAAGACATGATGCGCGCCGCCGATCACATTCTCGATATTGGACCATCGGCCGGTGAACTCGGCGGACGCGTGATTTTCGAAGGTGACTTTGCAGGGTTGTTAGTCGATGAGAATTCACTGACCGCGCGTTACCTGCGCGGCGAATCCGAAATCAAGGAGCCGAAGCAGAGACGCCCATTGCAAAAACGGCGTCTGAATTTGCATGGCGCGTCAGAGCACAACCTGAAAGGGATCGACGTAGAGTTTCCTCTCGACATGCTCGTTTGCGTTACCGGAGTTAGTGGCTCAGGCAAGTCAACCTTGATTCACGACTGCATTTATGCAGGACTGAAAAAACAGCGCGGCGACTGGCAGGGACACGTTGGCGCGTTTGCGAAACTGGAAGGCGGACAGTTTGTCGATGACGTGATACTGGTGGACCAGTCGCCGATTGGCCGCACGCCGCGTTCAAACCCGGTAACCTATATCAAAGTCTACGACGGCATTCGTGAAGTATTTGCTTCAACGCGCGAGGCCCAGACGCGCGGGCTGGATCCATCCCACTTCTCGTTTAATCTGCCGGGTGGACGCTGCGATGTTTGCCAGGGCGACGGCACAGTCACTGTTGAAATGCAGTTTCTGGCTGACGTTGAGTTGGTTTGCGAAGAATGCAAAGGCACGCGCTTTAAACAACAGATTCTCGACGTGCGTTATCGCGGCAAGAACGTGCACGAAGTTTTAAACATGACGGTACGCGAGGCAATCAGTTTCTTTCGCGAAGTCGCCAAGATTACGAACAAGTTAAAAGTGCTCGATGAGGTTGGACTGGGTTACTTGCGGCTGGGCCAGTCGGCAACCACGTTGTCCGGCGGTGAAGCGCAGCGCATCAAACTGGCAGCTCAACTTTCAAAACGTACCGGCGCAAAAACACTTTACATCTTTGACGAGCCGACCACTGGCTTGCATTTTGATGACATCAACAAACTGCTGGCTGCGTTTCGTTCCTTGATCGACGCCGGCGGCTCGCTGCTGGTAATAGAACACAATCTTGATGTGATCAAGACGGCCGACTACCTCATTGATCTCGGCCCCGAAGGCGGCGATGCGGGCGGATACGTGGTGGCCACCGGCACACCGGAAAAAATAATGGCTGCGCGCGCGTCGCATACAGGCAAGTATTTGCGTCAGCACCTCGCTAAATCCAACGGGCA
>JBDUCC010000093.1:0-10581 GCA_040003675.1 bacterium
ATTTTTTGACAAGTTGTTGTATGCTTTCGCCCCGGTCGCACAAGATATAGTCCGCTATATATCGAGGCCGATGCCACGAGCAACCCAACATAGCAGAAAAAGACCATGGAAGCCTTCCCGCTTCGGAAGAGAGGACATAACTATGCCAACGGATGCTCGTCAACTCGATAGAGGCATTAATATTTTCATAGATGACGATCCGCCCATCACCGGCGCGCGCATTAAAGTGATCGGTATCGGCGGCGGCGGCGGCAATGCCGTTAACCGCATGATCGAAGCGGGCATTGAAGGAATAGAGTTTCTCGTTGCCAACACCGATCTTCAGGCCCTTAAACGCTCAAAAGCCCCAATCAAAATCCAGCTTGGCAGTCGCCTGACCAAGGGTCTCGGCGCGGGCGCCAATCCCAATGTTGGACGCGAAGCAGCCCTCGAAGACACCGACAAAATCATCGAAGTGCTCGAAGGCGCGGACATGGTTTTCGTAACGACCGGTCTGGGGGGCGGCACCGGCACGGGTGGAGCGCCGATTATTGCTTCACTGGCGACTGAACTTGATGCCCTGACCGTGGCCGTAGTCACAAAACCGTTTCACTTTGAAGGCCGCCGGCGCATGCAGCAGGCCGAACACGGACTGCGTGAGCTGCGCGAGTGCGTGGACACCGTCATCACCATTCCCAATGAACGATTGCTGCATACAGTCGAAAGAGATTCTTCGCTGGCTGACTCGTTTGGGGTGGCTGACGATGTGTTGCGCCAGGCAGTCCAGGGTATCAGCGATCTAATCACTGTACCCGGTTTGATCAATCTCGACTTCGCGGACGTCAAATCGATCATGCAGGGAATGGGAATGGCGCTGATGGGCGCCGGCCGAGCGCGCGGTGAGAACCGGGCGATCGAGGCAACGCAGCAGGCAATTTCTTCTCCGCTACTCGAGGAAGCGACTATTCAAGGCGCCAAAGGCGTGCTTATCAACATTACCGGCGGACCTGACCTGACCCTTTATGAGGTTAATGTCGCATCCACCATAATTCGCGAGTCGGCCGATGAAGACGCCAACATTATTTTCGGTGCAGTGATCGACGAAAACCTTCGCGATGAAATGAAGATCACGGTGATTGCAACTGGCTTCGGTCAGGAAGCCGTTGCAGTGGCATCCGCAGCCGGAATGACGGCCATGCCAGCCGGCGCGCCTCGCTTTGTGCAACGACCGGACGATCTGAACCGGCCGATGATGCAGGGGCGTTCTGATGATCTCGACGTGCCTACGTTCATCCGAAAGAAGGCAGACTAGACAACATTCTCCGGCGATGCGCTGAGGAAGGCAGGTTCTTCTAGCCTTCCTTTTTACTTTGGAGGGAGTCCATGGTTTTGCGCTTTGCTTTTTGCGGGCGGCTTGTGTAGCATACGCTTCATTCCCTGGCAGGTTTTCCATTACGGGTAAAAAAAATATAGCCGCTCTCCTTTGAATGGCCGCAGCCTGCGAGAGTAAGTGTGGATCAGCGCCGTTTCTGTCCGCCCATTGCGTCGCGCGATCAAGTCATAATCCGTCTTAATCTTTGGAGGTAGGAACAAGTGAATCGTAAACTTATTAGGACTACGCTAGCCGAGGTTAAAGGCAAAGCGCGCGAGATGCCTCAGCCTAGAGAGCGTTCCAATGGTTCTCAACGTAGCTCAGTCGGTGGCGAAGGCAGTCGCGAGACCGCGCATCGCCCGGTGCAGCATAATGCCCCGGTGGCAGTCAGGAAAAGAATTCCGCCACCGATGGAAACGAACGCCGAACTCTTCTACTACAAGAAGCAGATCGACGCGCATACGCCCATGGTGATTGTGTTGCTCGACGGCGAAGAAATTGAAGGCACAATCGAGTGGTATGATCGCGGCGCATTAAAGGTCAACCGAAAAGACGCGCCTAACCTCTTGCTGCTCAAACGGAACATCAAATACATGTTCAAAGCGGACGAGCGCGTCGAACAAGTCGCCAGCTAACGCTTGGCCCACCGGGCCCACCCGCCCCATCCTTATTGTGCTTCGGTCTCAAATCAATGAGGCAGTTTGCCAATAACTCATCGCCGAAACCTAGAAATTCCGGGTCACTACCGCGCGTCGCTATCACCATGGGCGACCCGTCAGGGATTGGCCCGGAAGTAGTTTTGAAAGCCGTCGCGGAAGAAGAGATTGCGCGCTGCTGTGTCCCCATAATTATCGGCGACGCACAGTTGCTGGCGCACACCGCGCGCACGCTCGACCTACAGTCGGGCTATGACATCATTCGCAAAGGCGAACCCATTCCCGAGCGACTGTCCGAGCCCGTTATCTATCATCTCGATAACATCAACGGTTTCATCGAGCCCGGCATTGAGTCTGGCGCGGCGGGCCGGGCAGCAGCGGGTTACATCGAATCCGCAGTTGAATTGTGTGCGGCGGGCAGCGTCGATGCGATAGCCACAGCGCCGATAAACAAGCGCGCGCTTTTTCTTGGCGGTTACAGTTTTCCCGGTCACACGGAATTCCTGGCCCACTTAACCGGCAGCGAAGAATATGCAATGGCTTTTGTTGCGGCCAACCTGCGCGTAGTTTTGATCTCGACGCACGTGCCGCTGTCAGAAGCGATTAGGCTGGTGCAACGCGATCGCCTGGCGCGCACGATTCGACTGACGCATCGTGAGCTGAAGCGTTGGGGTATTGAACGGCCACGTCTGGCGGTGGCCGCGCTCAATCCCCACGGCGCCGAAGGCGGATTGTTTGGCGTCGAAGAAGCTTCGGAGATTATGCCGGCGATCGAGGAATGTCACGGGGTTGACGAGATGAATGTTGCCGGGCCCTTTTCGGCCGACACCGTATTTCTGCGGGCTTCACGCGGTGAGTTTGATGCCGTAATTGCTTGCTATCATGACCAGGCAATGATTCCAGTAAAATGCCTTTCCTTTGGCGAGGCGGTGAATGTTACTCTGGGATTGCCGTTCATTCGCACCTCGGTCGACCACGGCACGGCATTCGACATTGCGGGCAAGGGAATCGCCGAACACTCGAGCATGGTGGCCGCAATCAAACTGGCGGCCGAACTTTCCACTCAAGCTGGAGAAAGCAGCCGCGCAGTCGAAGTCTAAAATAATAAGAAATGGCAAACAAAGACTCAAAAGCTCCGACCCGAGACGATAATCTCCAACGACGGATTCTAGTAGCTGATGACGATCCCGCCATCCTGCGCCTGGTAACAGCGATTCTGGAGAAAGAAAACTTCGGCGTCGTTAGCGCGCGCGATGGACGCGAGGCTTATAAGATACTGCAAAGTGATCAGGATTTTACTGCAGCCATCCTGGACGTCGTCATGCCGCATATTTCCGGACCGGAGCTGGTGCGTTTCATGAAAACTGAGAAGCGTCTAATGCGCATTCCGGTGATGATGATGACCGCCGAACAGGATCCGAAACTATCGTCCGATAGTTTCGCCGCTGGAGCAGTAGTTTTTCTGCCCAAGCCTTTCACCACCGCACAATTGCACATCATGTTGCAGATGCTGATCAGCAAAGCCAGCAGCTGACTTTCCAAATGAGAATCCACCTCAGGAAAAGTTGGACATTCGCTTTGCTTCCGCTACTCGTCTGCGGCGTAGTCGCGCTTGCTGCTACTGACGCGCGCGCTGAGTTGAGTTCCAGCCAGGCGCGCAAGGCGATCACGCGCATGCCCGGATTTGAGTTGACCGGCGGCGCGATACGCATAAAGGCAATCGCTCCTGGTCCACCAGTGGAAGTCACGGCAGACATTCGCAACGTTTTCAAATTTGAGCAGGATGACAAGGGCCGTTGGCGCATCGCAGAAATACGAACGGCTCAGGATCGCTGGGAGGCAATGGACTTCATAGCGGCCGCAGTCCGTGCGGACCTCTCAACTAATGAATGCAATGCTCCTGATCCGCCCTTTAGGGGAGCGGCCGCGGTCGATCCAAGCGTGAAGCGCGCGCGTTGCCTGGTTGGAGCTCTGACGGGGATCGACGTTCCGTCCGACGCAGTGCGCATTCAGGAAGTCAATCCACTTCCTTTACCGCTGGCCTCACGAGCGTCAGCGGTGGTTGTTGCCTGGATTAGAGTAACCGCGCGTTTGGTAAACGAAGGCAAAGGTTGGCAAGTGTCTGAGCTGCGCACTGGAAATCGCGATTGGGTAAAGCTGCAACCGCTGATCGAGGCGCTCAACGAAAAGAAGCGGGCACAAGCGCGCAGCGAAATGGAAACTATGGCCCAAGCACTCGGGCGGTATCGCCAGGCGCGCGGCTTTTACGTCGTGTCTGACAGCCACGCAGTCCTAATCGATCATTTGAATCCTCGTTATCTTTCCAAAATCATTCGCGTCGATCCCTGGAATCATCCTTACAAATATGAGGGGCAGCGAGACCGGTTTACCCTTCATTCATCGGGCCCGGACGGCAAAGACTTGACTGCCGACGATATTCAGTGGAGCGGCCCCAACGCCCGTTAGCAAACCTAATAAACTAAAGTTCTTGACTGGCAATTGGCGCGGGTGTTAGTTTCGAAATGCGGCTTAGCTTTTCTAGCCGTTTGCTTCAAACAGCCCAGCGCCAACTGTATTCAATATTGACCCCCGCCAGTGGCGCAATTCAGCTAAGGTTACCCACGCTTTGTTAGCTGGCAAAAAACTCCTACTTGCCGACGATTCAATCACGATTCAAAAGGTTGTGGACCTCACCTTTGTCGATGAAGGCGTCACCGTATTAACTGTTAACAATGGCCGTGAAGCAATTGAACAGTTAAGCGAGTTTGCGCCCGATATCGTGCTCGCCGATGTGTTCATGCCGCAGATGAGCGGTTACGAAGTCTGCGAGCACATAAAACAAAATGACCAGCTCAAGCATATTCCTGTTATGCTTTTGGTAGGCTCCTTTGAGCCGTTCGACGAAGCGGAGGCGCGCCGAGTGGGCGCGAACGATACCTTGACCAAGCCTTTTCAATCGATCCGCAACCTTATCGATAAAGTTGGCATTCTGGTCGGCGGCCGCCCGCCGGAGGAGCAGACTCCTACGGCGGAACTACCACACCATCAGGAACCAGCTCCCGAGCCAGAAAAACTGAGTGAAGAAGAACTGCAAATCACTACTGCCGATACGCTTCCGCTGCCCGACGATCAAGCTGAAGTCGTCGCCTATTACGCGGCAAAACAGGAAGCGCAAGCGGCCAAACATCTTGATACGGACGCGACCATAGAAACCAAACTTCCCGATATGTCCGCTGTGCAAACTGACGATAGTGCGGCTGAGGTATTGCTGGATCTCAGTGATGTGCAACGCACCGGCGCCAGAGTCGCCGACGATTTTGTTTTGGATTTGGATCTCGATGAGCCAGCGGAGCCTTCACCGGCTGTTGGGGCATACACCGCTCCTTCTTTTATGCGTCGCAAACGTGACAGCGATAGCGTTAGCTCGACGAGCCCGGTTGCGACGATGGACCAGATGGCTCCCACGCAGGAATTCCCGCGCATTAGTGGACCGTCGCTCGAGCGAGTCGTTGACGAACCTGAAGAGCCCGTCGCGCAGGACATAGCTGAGGAACCTAAGCCATACTCCGAAAAAGCATCAGCGCCAGTAACCGGACCCCTCACAGCCACAACTAACGCAGTCGGCGAATTATCGCCGGAGATGATCGACACAATCGCAAGACGCGCAGTCGAACAGCTTTCCGAAAAAGTGGTGCAGGAAATAGCGTGGGAAGTTGTACCGCAGCTGGCGGAGTTGATGATCAAGCGCCAAATCGAAGAGAAGAATTCTTAACCACCAAGGCTAAATAGTCATGAAGGCAGGTCACTCAAAAGTGACCTGCTTTTTTTATGTAGATACTCAGTGGCGGGCTCGTGATGGAAGCCAATCAGTGATTTACTGGGACCGCGGGCGTCTCGCCCGCCTCAAGCGACGAGTTCACTCGGGAACGGGTTGAATCCTTCGACTTTCGACAAAGGGGCATTCAACGGAAGCGGGCGAGACGCCGCGGTCCCAGTGTCAAATTGCACGCAACGACGAAGCGGCAAATTGGCACTGGCAAGACCAACGCTTAAAGCGAGGTGGTACTGACTCATAGTCACCCAATTGAAGGAGACTAACGTTGGCGCTACATGAAAAAGTCCGAACTGTGGACTACAATGCGTCGTTTACAACTGACTACGGACAACTGACAACTGACCAACCACCAAATGGAAATCCCGAAAACTTACGATCCCAAACAAGCCGAGCAGAACCATTACGAACGTTGGGAGCGGGAAGGGTTTTTTGCGCCCGAGATAAACCGCGACCCTCAGGCACCAGTCTTCTCAATCGTCATTCCCCCGCCAAATGTCACCGGCTCGCTGCACATGGGTCATGCCTTGCAGCACACCATGATGGATGTATTGACGCGCTATAAACGCATGTGCGGCTATCGCACGCTGTGGCTGCCGGGTATGGACCACGCCGGCATTTCCACGCAAATGGTGGTAACACGCGAACTGAAAAAAGAGGGACTGTCCCGGCAGGACATTGGTCGCGAGAAGTTTGTCGAGCGAGTTTGGAAATGGAAACAGGAGTCGGGCGGGCAAATCACCAAACAGATGCGGCGCGAGGGTGCGTCGGTCGATTGGTCGCGCGAAAAATTTACGATGGAGGCGGACCTTAACCGGGCGGTGCGCGAAGTGTTCGTTCGTCTCTATGACGACGGAATGATCTATCGCGGCAATCGCATCGTTAACTGGTGCCCCAATGATCAGACAGTGTTGTCCGATCTGGAAGTGGAAAAGGTTTCCCAAAACGGCAAGCTCTACTACTTGCGTTATCCCTTGAAGTCCGGCACTGGTCACATGACCGTGGCCACTACGCGGCCGGAGACGATGCTCGGCGACACCGCGGTCGCCGTGAATCCGGAAGACGAGCGCTACCGGCAGTTGGTAGGTGAAACTTTGTTGTTGCCGCTTACCGGGCGCGAGATTCCGGTCATCGCAGACGAATTCGTCGAAGCTGAGTTCGGCACCGGGGCAGTGAAGGTGACGCCGGCGCATGACGCTAACGACTACGAGATGGGACAGCGGCATTCGCTACCGCAGATCGTGGTCATTGATAGCCAGGCGAAGATGACCGAAGCCGCCGGCGAAGAGTTTGCCGGTTTAGATCGTTACAAAGCGCGCGCCCTGGTTGTCGAGAAGTTTGAAGAACTGGGATTGCTCGAAAAGGTGGATGAGTATGAATTTGCAATCTCGAAATGCGAACGCTGCAAAACCGTCATTGAGCCGTTGATCTCGACGCAGTGGTTCCTGGCGATGGACAAGCTGCGCGACCGCGCGCTCGAAGCGTTGCAGCAGGATAAGTTGCCGCAGTTTTCCCCTGAAATTCCTTACGAAAAAGTCTATTCAACCTGGCTTGAAAACCTGCGGGACTGGACCATCTCGCGGCAGCTTTGGTGGGGCCATCAGATTCCGGCATGGTACCTGGCTGACGGCACGGTCGTCGTTGCGCGCTCCGAGGAGGAGGCGCGCAAAAAAGCGGGCACGGATGAACTAACGCAGGACCCGGACGTGCTCGACACCTGGTTCTCATCACAGCTATGGCCTTTCTCAACCATGGGCTGGCCGGAAGAAACAGAAGATCTGGCTACGTTTTATCCAACCTCGGTGCTGGTTACCGCGCGCGACATCATCTTTCTTTGGGTATCGCGCATGATGATGATGGGTTTGAAGTTTATGGATGCCGAGCCGTTTAGGGACGTCTTCGTCACTGGCACGATTCTCGACGCCCATGGCCAGCGTATGTCGAAAACGAAAATGAATGGCGTCGATCCGTTGGAAGTGTTCGACAAGTATGGGGTAGACGCTACCCGTTTGAAACTTGCTTCAGTTGGCAGCACGGACATTCGCTGGAGCGAGAAGCAAGTCGAAAGCTATCGCAACTTTGCCAATAAGATTTGGAACGCCGCGCGGTTCTGTTTGCTCAACTCAGAAGGAGCAACGATTGATCCCAAGACATTAAATGTAAATTCCGCTTCAGCGTTGCACGATCGCTGGATTGTTTCGCGACTCAATAAGACCGCTCGCGACGTGCGCAAAGCGCTGGCTGGTTATGAATTTCATGAGGCAGTGCAAACGCTTTATCACTTCTTCTGGGATGATTTGTGCGATTGGTATATTGAGTTAACCAAGAGCGACATCAGCGCTGAAAATGAATCCGCAAGTCGCACTGAAGCACGTTCGCGCATGCTGACGGTTTTGGAACAAGCGCTGCGCTTGTTGCATCCATTCATGCCTTACATCACGGAGGAGCTTTGGCAAACACTGCCCGGCACGCACGGGGAATTGCTGCATCCGGCATATGCCGGTGCGACGCCGTCAATCATGTTGGCTGCTTATCCCGAGGGGAAGGCCGAACAGATTGATGAGAATGCCGAATGGGAAATGCAGGCGGTAATCGATCTCATCACGCGCGTGCGAAATATTCGTTCAGAGATGAATATCAAGCCGGGGGAACGCGTGACGCTGTTGATTGGAGCGCCAGATGAAAACTTGCGCGCGGTGTTCACCGCGAACACTGCGCAGTTCCGCAGGCTGGCGCGGGCGGGCGAAGTTTCGATTGCGGCAACGTTGACAGCCCCACGCGCTTCTGCCCGCGCTGTTTTGACTGGCGGGGCGGAAGTAGCCGTTCCGCTCGAAGGCCTAATCGATTTCGAACAGGAGCGCCAACGTCTCGGCAAAGAAAAGGAAAAGCTGTTAGCCGAGTCGGCAAAGCTTGAAGCACAACTTGCCAATCCGCAGTTTGCTGAACGTGCGCCGGCTGAAAAAGTGAAAGAAGTGCGTGCGCGCATTGCCGACATCGCTCAGCGCAACGCGCAACTCGATCAAACTATTGCGAACCTGGGATGAAGTCTTCATTCAAACTGAGCACTTATTGCGGCCGTTTTGGTTTGCGGCAAGCCGCAATCGGCATAGGTCAGGTTCTAAACAATCGAATGCTTTTTGTACAAGGTCGTTTGCGGGCCTGATTAACCCAACTTTGGCGCAAACCAAGAGTTCAGTTACGAAGACCGAGCGGAGTGAAATTGAGGAACAAGCCGTATTCACAGTCGTTTAACTCTTAGAGCCGTGGCGCGCGCTTGAAGGGCTCTCGCCACCAGCGTATCTTTAGGAGAACCCTTGCCGCAGTTGAGGAAGTAAAAATGAAGAGTCGATCAATTCGCTACGTTGCATTCTTATTGGCCATTTTAATTGGCCTCAGTGTTTGTTCAATTGAAACCGACGCTCAGCGCCGCCGGAAAAGGCGCGTACGCCGTGCGCCGCGGCCGGTAATCACGAATCCAGCCATCGCCTCGCCAGGCAGCGAGCAGGACGGGTCGGAGAGAATCATTAGCACAGCCGAGGAAAATGGGAATCCCACGGATGCGACTGAAGACGGCACGCCAGCAAAGAAAAGAACCAGGGCCACTGAACCAAGCATGCAGCAAACGATCGACGCGCTCTCGAATCAAGTCAATCGGCTTAACGATAGGTTAAGCCGGATGCAGGAAAACGATCGCTCGCTGCTCGACATGGAGCGCCTAACGCGCGCCGAACAACGCGCGGAGAGTGTGCGCTCGCAGATGCTGGACACTGAAAGCAAGCTGGCGGATCTACAGGCGCGCATGGACCAAGTTGATTATTCGTTGAAGCCGGAAAATATTGACCGCTCGATGGCGGGTTACGGCACCGTGCATCCGGAGGAAGCTCGCGATTCACGGCGCCGCCAATTGGAAAATGAGAAGGCGCGGCTGCAAGCGCAAATCACGTTGTTGGAGAACAGCCGCACGCGCTTGCAGGCTTCGCTGACGACTGCGGAAGCAGAAGTAGACTTGCTGCGACGACGCCTGGATCAGCAACAGTTGAACAATGCCTCGCGCTCCGAGCCAGCTCCAACACCCGACAAGCCTTAGTTTCGTTTTTGGCATTATGGGCACACTGCCACAGGCCGACCTCTATCGTCGTATCGAAGAAGCGAACAGCCGGGGCGAACGCGTAGTTGTAGCCACTGTTGCGCGCACGCGCGGCTCAACACCGCAGCAGCGTGGCGCGAAGATGCTTTTTTTTGAAGGCGGCGCAGCGGCGGGCACAGTTGGCGGCGGCTGCGTGGAAGCGGAGGTTTGGGCCGAAGCTCGCGAGGCGCTTCGCTCAGGAACGTCGGCTTTGCATCACTTTTCGCTGACCGCTGAAGAAGCAAGCGAAGAAGGCATGGTCTGCGGTGGGACAATGGACATCTTTCTTGATGTTTGGAAATCGTCTTAATACTTTGATAGACCTTTGGGCTTTGGACTTTGGTTCTTTGTGTTTGGTTTGGTTGGTTTTTTACTCAGCGCAAGACACAAAACCCAAGGCCCCAATACCAAAGCCCAAAGACCAAAGCCTAAAGACCAAGCCCTGAATAAGAAATGAAACCCACTCCAACAGGTTGGCCACGCATATCGAGCGCTCTCTATTACGAAGACGCGCCGGCCGCAATCGATTGGCTATGTCGCGCGTTTGATTTCGAAGTGCGTGTAAAGATCGAAGGGGAGGGCGGCAGCATTGAACATTCTGAACTGACGTACGGCG
>JBDUCC010000094.1:0-10560 GCA_040003675.1 bacterium
CACAGAGAAAACTGCTACTAGGACTCTACTAACCTCGTCGAAAGATTCACATTCCCGGCGCTCGCGCATTCACGCGCACGCTTCCATTAAACGCAAGCGGATTGCGTTTTGATCGACGCAATTTACGCAGTGCGGTTTCTCCACTTCTCTGCCTCAATTTGTTTTCCGCCTTCTGTGCGGGCTGCGTTGCCGCGGCGGGAGCCGCCGGCGCCGTGGCCAACAGCCGCCTTTGTTCGTCAGGTGTCATTAGGAGCATGTAACGAACCAACAACCGCGCGTGGTCGTCGTGATATGCGGTCGCACTGGCGGGCGGATTCGGCAGATTTATCACCCAACGATCTTCTTCTTTTCTAAACAGGCCGGTCGGCATTGCCGTCCCGGGACTGATCTGGGATGGATCGAGCAGCCAGCGGAAGGTCCATTCCGGTTTCAAGCGTTCGCCGGCCAATAGGAAGTTTGGCGCAATAGCCTGAGCGTCGTGAGCCGGATCGCCGGTGATGTGACACTTCAAACACGGAGTGCCGGACGTGAACATCTGTCGCGCGACCAGCTTCTCTTGTTCACTTAAAGGCGCCATCGGCTCCTTGATGTATGGTTCCTGCTGGCCTGACATGGCCATGAAGAAACGCACGAGTGTCTGTAGCTCATTAGGCGAAAAATTAAACGTCGGCATGCGGAACTTGAGATACGGACGCACCCCGTTGCGATCGAGGCCAGGCTGCGGCTTCAAGTGTCCAGTTGTTTGCGTTGCCGCTTTCGGCGAGGCGCTCGGCGAAGCGCTCGGTGTCGGCGTTGCTCGAGCGGTATTATTGATTGCCGCCGTCTGTTCCGGAGTTTTCTCTCCACTCAAAGAGGGATCGTGGAGGAATTTGAGCAGCCAGCTCGGGTCAACACGCGCGCCCTCACTCGACAAGCGCGGCGGCAGCAAATCTTTGCCTTCAGGCGTCTGGTAAAACGGCAAATCCATGACGACTGATCGCTGGCCCACCTGCACCTGGTGACAACCCACACAGTTATATTTTTTTATTACCCACCACCCGTTTTGAATGTCCTGGCGTCGCTGGTCCTCAGGATTATAGAAGAGTGACGAGGGTACGTTTGAGCCTTCCGAGCCAACGCTTCCGATTAGAAAAGTTGTTAACGCATTACGCCATTCAGGCGTCAGGAAAGGTTGCGGCATGCGCAGACGATCTTTGGGATCTTTTTCTTTGCCCTGATCGTAGATGGACGGCTCGGTAATCTTGTGCTCGAAAAATCCTTTATGGTTGTACCAGGGTTTTTCTTTCTCTTCCGGATGCAGGCCAAGCGGATCAATTCCCTCCTCTGCCCGCTTGGTAAGCATGGCAAAGTCCAGTCGCTCGATCGGCGTTGCGCCCTCAACAGTCAACTCTTTGCCGATTCGCTGCTCGTCTTCAAAGCCCTTAATTTCATGACAACCGGCGCAGCCATATTGCTTGATGAGACCGTATCCCTTGTCTTTCAAGTCAGCGCGGTCCATGAAGGAAGCGTCGGCGTATTGCGGCGGCGAGGACAACGAGAACAGGTAGGTTGCGATGTCGCGCGCATCCGTCTCTGACAGGCGGAAGTTTGGCATCACTGTCATGTTCTGCACTTGCAGCTCGGCGCCATCGTTGGGGCAACGCGAATGCAGCTCAGTATCAAACACATATGGCAGGTTGTGCTTCGCGTAGTCGTCCGCCGTTAGATCCCGTTTTTCTTTCGGACAATAGGGAGCAAAGCGTTCGCGCGGGTTGTGAATCCAGCGCACTATGTAATCGAAGTTTGCCTTCTCGCCAACCTTTTGCAGATTCGCGGCAAAGGTGCCACCAGTTTTGTTTTCTTCGTCACCAATCGAGTGACATCCTAGACACCCGCGCGTCTCGAAGAGTTCTTTGCCGTGACCGGCGTCGCCGCGCTGCTGCTCCGGTAATTTGCCGTCAAAACTATCCTGCCAGAGATAGGCAGCAATTGCCTGGATTTGCTCCTCGCCATCTTTATCGCGCATGGCCGGACCATTGCCGCTGGGGGCGGCGAAGCGCCAAAAGGTCGGCATCTTGGTGCCGGGACGAAAACCCTGCGGATTCAAAAGCCAAACCGGAACCCATTCCTTGCGCAGCTTCAGGCGCACATCCTTCAGGTTGGGTCCAACCTTTTTCTGATCCTGCATTAGATATTTCGACTGCAAGTTCAACTGATCGATGCGCGCAGCCAGAATGCTGTTGGTAACTTTCAGCGCTTCCGATTCGGCCAGCATCTTATGCGCATCGTCATCGCTGGTACCCTCGGGCGGACTCTCATCGATGCGAATCCGCTTTTGATTGGCCGTAATCTGATCCTCAAGCTGGCTGATACTTTGACGCGTAGTCGCCAGGTTGTCTGCCTCGCGATCGAACCCTTCATAACGATGACAACCAATGCAGCCACGTTGGTAAAAGAGGTCGCGGCCGAGATTCAAGGTGTCGGCGCCTTGCGTCACGCGATCCTTCGCGTGACATTGTTGGCAGCCGGCTTCGGTGTTTTCTTTCTCAAACATTGGCCACAGCCAGAACTTATGCCGCCCGTGACCCTTGACGTCACTGGTTGTCGCGCGGCCATTCCCCCAGTGGCAACTGGCACACCCAAAACGATCCGGACTATGAATCTGCAGCAGGTCTCTGTTGGGATGACTAACGAAAGCGCGTGCGAGGCTGTCGGGTTTCTTCCCGGGACCCCCGGGCGCTAAATCTTCCGCGCGAATGTCGAGCGGTTCGCGAGCGCCGACATGGCAAACTTCGCAGCGGTCCACGATGTTGAATTCGTTGACGCTAATCTGATGGGGCAGGATCGAATAATCAAACGCGCCCATCTTGCGGATCAGGCCATCGATCTGACTCGCGCCCAGGCCGGGCATGTGATGTTTCAAATAATCGTCCCGCTTCTTTGCCAGCTCGGTGGGTTCTTTTAGCAGTTCTGCCTTTTGACCAAGCAGCCGGGCCTTTTCATCGCGCAGGTCGTTGTAAAACTTTTCGAGCTGCTCGTAGTTCATCCGCTTGGTCGTAGTTTGGCTCGCGCCATCGGCAGCCGGTAAGTCTACTTCGACGAAATCCGTTCTGATCTGATCAGCTTGCCGGCGGTATTTCTCTTTTTTCGCGGGCGGCGCAGTTTCAATGTTGTAATTTATCACGCTAAGCCGGCCGCGTTGGTTCTGAAACGGATCGGTTACCGCATCGAGCTTGGCTTGGATTTGTGTGACCTGCTGATCGATCTCTCTGGTTTGCGGCGTGACGTTTTCGAGCGCAACTTTAGCTGTATCATCCAGCTTTTGATACTCAGGATCCTCTTTGACTTCGGCTTCAGTTTTGCCCGCCTGCGGCCTGATGCTTTTCAGATAGCGCGTGTAGCGGCTCACAAATTCTCGCTGCATTCCTTTCCAGGGACGTTGCCCGATCGCTTCATCGTAAAGCGACCAGGCAAGCGAAAAGGTGAGCAGCAACGCGCAAAGGAGCATGATGCCGCTCGTCGAGCGACTCACGATCGGATCCCGCGCCGGAACGTCCGCTTCTCTTTTCACCAACGACTCGGTGGTTTCGGGACCATCAGCCACTGAACGCGTCTCCCCTCGCCTGTTCTGCTAAGTGGCACGGACATTAATCTGTGTCTTCAATCACCACAGACTGAAGTCTGTGCCACGCTTCAGATGTTGAACCACGGTGTCACCCACACGTACTTAATTGTCAGTGCCAAACGCAGTATTAGTTTCACCGGCATCGCCAGCAATACACTGACCGCGAAAAACTGGAATGTCAGGTATTGCAGCAGGCTCGTCCGCGCCAAAAGCTTTTGCTCAAACGCGTCCTGCGGGAACAACCGCAGCGGGCGCAGCGAAAGTTTTCTGAAATCTACGGTCATCAACCAGTGGAAAAACAGCGCGCCCAATATATAAAAGCCGCCGACCACCAGTAAGCCAAATATAAACTTCCACGGATTCGCCGATAGGAATCCCAGGTGCAACGCCTTGCCGATGCGGCTGGTTGCAATCCAGTCGTGAAGGTCGACGTTTTTGTCGAACACTACCGCGTTGTGATCCCACGTCTGCCCTGGCCAGAACCAGATCCAACCGGGTCCACGAATAAAGGTCCCGATAACAATCAGGAGGATCCACATCAGGAAGCCCCAGCCAAACATGCCTACGGCAAAGCGGCGTTGCTTGAGCGTGTAGTAACCGTTACCGAGCGGATTGGAATCGACGTAGGGAAAAACCATCAACCCAACCATGATGATCGAAGGCATGACCACGCCGGCGATCCACGGATCGAAGTAAACCAGCATCTCCTGCAACCCGAGGAAATACCACGGCGCCTTCGAAGGATTCATCGTCAGATTTGGATTGGCGGGTTCTTCCAGAGGCGCATTAAGAACTATCGACCACACAAAAAGGACGACGGTAACAATCACCGCCGCCAGAAACTCGATGCGCACAAGGTAGGGCCAAACGTGAATTTCTTTGGCCCAACCCGGCCGCCAGGGCTCGGCTTTGCGATGGCTTGTCTTGGCGAGTTTGGGATCCTGCTCCAGGGCCACAATCAAACGATCGTTGTCGCGGGACTGCTTGATCCCAAGCCAGGTAAAAAACGGCACCAGAAACAACATCGCAACGATGGGAATGTTGTCCGGCGCCGACGAAATGGTCCAAAGCTGATGCCAGTCTTCCACGAAGAACACGGAAAGCAGTATCAGCACGACTACCGCGCCGAGAGTAATCAACTTACCTTTGCTGAGATTAAATCGACGTGCCATTAATCTTCTACGCGATCTGCCCGCTCAGTGGAATCACTCAAGCAGAATAGTCTCAAGGTCGGGAAGGGTGGCTTGTTCCCGCTGACGCCGAGTGGCACCCAACCCAAGCGGGGGCAAGCCACCCTTCCCGATCTTGAGCTTTTCCTTCTTGAGTCATTCTTTGCAGCTATTTGCCTCTTCAATAATTTTAGATGTGATCCTACTTCTTCTTTATCGCTTTCATCTCCGATTCAAGCATCACGGGCGCCGGCCCGGAGATGCCGCCGTCTTTGCGTATACGCCAGAAATGCACTGCCATAAAGATCGATGCGACGAGCGGAATGCCGATGCAATGCCAGATGTAGGAACGCAACAGCGCATTCGAGTCAACAATAGATCCACCCAGCAGTCCAAAGCGCACGTCGTTAAAAGGCGTCATGCCCAGTTGCACTCCGAATGGTCCTTCCGAGCCGAACATTGGTGTCGCGCGCGCCATATTTGTGCCGACTGTTACCGCCCAAAAGCCAAGCTGATCGTCGGGTAGCAAATAACCCGTAAACGAAAGCAGCAAGGTGAGCACTAACAAAACAACGCCCACGCCCCAGTTAAATTCGCGTGGCCGTTTGTAGGAACCAGTCAGCACGACGCGGAACATGTGCAGCCAGGTGGTGATCACCATTAAGTGCGCTGCCCAACGATGCATATTCCTCAGCAGCTTGCCAAACGGAACATCGTGCTCGAGATAAAGAATGTCGCGGAAGGCATCGACCTTGGTCGGATGGTAGTAAAACATCAGGAGCACGCCGGTGAAGGTCAGCACAATGAATAGATAGAAAGTGATGCCGCCCATACCCCAGGTGAACTGATAGCGCACTGCGTCGCGATTAATCTTTGCGGGATGCAGGTGCAGAAAGACGTTTGAAAGAACTGCCAGCGAGCGATTGCGCGGATCGGAACGATCGTGCGAGACGCGAAAGATCGATTTCCAAAGCTGCGTGTCCTGGGGGTCGGCGTAACCCTTGACCTCTTCGATCGCGCGCTGCTTGAGCGCAGTGCTGCTCTCCTTCACTCGTCCAACCAGGCTGGCGCTGCCGGGCTTTTCACCGGTAGTTAGTTCTTCAGTGGACTTCTTGTCTGGATTCTCTTCCATAATTTCTTCTAGAGCGGAATAAAAGCGCCGGAATCATTGAATTCGTTTTTCTCTCCCTTGGGCCACTTATAGAGCTTGCTGATATCCACAACGATCTGTCCTTCGGCATCGAGCTCCACGTGCGCTCGATCCATCGGCCGCGGCGCCGGTCCTTCAAAGTTGACACCTTCGCTGTCGTAACCGCTGCCGTGGCAAGGACACTTAAATTTGTTTTCGCTCGCCTTCCAGTCAGGCGTGCAACCCAGGTGGGTGCAGCGCGCGTAGATCACGAACATGCGATCGGAAGTCTTATCGACCCAGATGCGGTATTGCTGTTGCCACTTGGTATCGACGCCAAGCGCATAGTCTGCTGGAAAACCAACGCGGAACACACTTGAAGGTTCCAGAATTGAGCGCGGCAGGAAGAACCGCAGAAACATCAGGAAGCAGGTCGTAAGAAATCCAACGATGCTCGCCCAAACTATCCGCCGCCGCATTTTGTTAACCGGAGGATCGGGTGTGCTCTCAACTACAGCACCGACCGGCTTTGCGGCACTGGCAGTAACTGCACGAGCGGGTGACGCAGCCGCCGGAGGTGGTCCAGGCGCAGCGGGACCGGCGCCGGAGGGCGCCTGGGACGTGGGCGTGCTCGGCACTTCGCCCGCGGATGACTGCGGATCATTCCGAGTATCCACTACGCTCGACCTCCGTCAATTGAGTTCCGAAGATACACTTCAACCGAAGTCACAGAGTGAAATATACAATTTCCCGCCATGCAGGGATCACCCTCTGCGCACGAACACGATATTCGTCTATACATGAAGAACCCGTGCCAATTAATGTCTTATGAATCGCGGCGCGGTGCGTATTTATAACCTGTTTCAGGAATTACTGGCAAGAAGATTTGTGATTTCGGGTAATCTCAGCGGGGACAACGTATGCGAAGAGCGCGCGGAACGATTTGAAAAGTCGCGGGCAGGAACCCGGGGAGTTCACCATCAAGTTCAAGTCCGATGCGCTGATTTTTATCAATGGGACTCGCCGTAATCTTCGCAGCCAGCGCATGTTGAACTTCAGGCATACTCAAATGCGCACCAAAATATAATAGAGGCGCATTGGCAATTATTCGGCTCAAGCTCAAGTCGCCAATACTAACGACGTCAAACTTTCCGTCCGTCAGCTTTGCATTGGGCGCTATCTTCATCCCCCCGCCGAAAAACCGAGCATTCGCTACGCAAAGATTTGCGACCGTCGTGCGCTGGGTTGATTTGTCGTCAAGCTGAATAAGCACCCGCGTTGGTTTCATTCTGGCGGCGCTCTGCAGCATGGCCGAACCAAAAGACATACGGCTGCTCATCCAGCGAGGGACTTTAGCCGGTAACCATTCGGGCGTTCCCGCCTTTACTCGCGCAATTACGTCAGCACTCATTCCAAACGACGCGACACCCAGGAAATAACGGGTTTCCTTTTCAACCAGATCCGTCGCGTAGGAAGCGCGGCCCACATCAATGATACGCGTCTGCCCCTCCCGCAGAATCACGGCTGCTTCTCGCGCGCGGGTCGGAATGCCAATGCTGCGGCGAAAATCGCCGCCGGTGCCGCTGGGTAGAATTCCCAACTCCGCATCGCACCCGGAAGCGAGAATTCCATTCGCGACTTCAGAAATTGTGCCGTCGCCACCGCAGGCGATGATTAGTTTCGTTCCCTTGCGCGCGGCTTCGGCCGCTATCTCGATTCCTTCGGCAGCCTTGGTGGTAAACGCCGGCTGGAACGCGCCAAAGTTCGTCCGCAACTCGCTGGCAATCTTCGGCCATGCGTCGCCCGTAGCGCCGCCCGCTGAAGTTGGGTTGATAATTACGAGTGGCAGTGACATCGGCAGTTAAGTAAACAGCAAACAGTAGACAGCATACAGCCGGAACAAAACGCTTTATGGATTGGCTTCATGCTGTTTGCTGTCTGCTGTTTGCTGTTTGCGGTCTTTCTGACCCAACTCCGCAATCTTACTCATGGCGAACTTGGAGATCTCTATGTATGTTCTTGCCTGGTCCTTGCGCGACAAGTAATCCGTCAAATCGAGTTGGGGTCCAAAGTGGATGCGAATTTTTTCGCCGCCGGTCCAATTTCCCATTACTTGTTTCGGCAAATCGTTTCCCAGTCCGGCGATAAAAACCGGAATGACTTGCGGCGCGGCGTCCTTGATTAGTTTGCCGACGCCTGGTTGCGCCGGCAAAAATGAATATGGATCGGAGCTTTTATTGCGCGTACCCTCGGGGTGAAAACCAATAACATTGCCCGCGCCCTCGCGACAAAGGCTTGTGAGTAACGCAAACGAATACCTATCAAACGCTCGCTTGCTGAGCAGCGGTTTCTCGCCTGAAGCGAAGAACGGCGGGTACATGGACCACCAGCCCATTACCAGATTCACAAACAATCCTAATGGTCCCTGGTAGAAAAAGCGGCCGCGCACCGGGAAGAAAAGTTGTTTGCGCCATTGTGTGTTGCGGAAGAGTACCGTCGAGACAGTATACATATCGAAAAACGAACGATGGTTGGCGACCAGCAGAATCGGACGTTCGGAAGACAATGCGTGAATGTTCTCCAAACCGTAAACCTGCATCAGGTTATACGTAGAAAAATGGATCCAGCCAGCCCCAAAAACTCTCTGGCACCAGGTCCAAAACCGTTTCCAGTTTCCCTGATTCATCCGAGAAACAAGATGAAAGGCGAATTGTTCGAAGGATGATAAGACAGCGAATTCTTCAGGTGTGGGTTCGGGGAACAGTCCAAAGCCCAAAGTCGAAAGTCCAAAGTCCTTGTTGTCCGAGTTCACTTCGACTTGCGAAGCAACGTGCGGCTCGGGACTTTGGACTTTGGACATTGGACGTTGGACTGTTCTTAATCGATCGAAAAGTATTTCGCTTCCGGATGATGAACGATGATGGCGGAAGTCGATTGCTCGGGTTCCAGCTGAAACTCTTCGCTTAGTTCTACGTCGATGCGCCCTGGTTCAAGCAGCTCGAAAAGTTTTGCCTGGTCTTCAAGATTGGGGCAAGCCGGGTAACCAAAACTGAAGCGTGAACCCTGGTATTGCTGGCGGAAGAGTTTGTTTATGTCAGCCGCATCGTCGCCCGCGATGCCCAACTCCTCGCGAATGCGCTTGTGCCAAAATTCAGCGAGGGCCTCGGCGCCTTCTACACTCAGGCCATGGAAATAAAGATAGTCCGCGTAGTTGTCGCTCTTGAAAAGTTCGTGCGCATACTCACTCGCGCGACGTCCCATGGTGACGAGGTGAAACGCAACCACGTCCATGCGTCCTGATTCTACGGAAGCAAAAAAGTCAGCGAGACAAAGATTTTTTCCCGAAGGCTGGCGCGGGAAAGTAAAACGCAGCCGCTCCGTTTTCTGATCATCCTGATAAACGACTAGATCGTTGCCTGATGATTGCGCGGGAAAATATCCGTACACAACTTGTGGCAATAACAGGCGTTCGCGCTTGCTTCGTTCTATGAGCCCGTCATAAATAGGACGCACCTTCTCGCGCACAAGTGATTGATATTCTTCCGCCGGTCGACGTCCTTGTTTGAACTGCCATTGTCCTTTAAACAGCGCGGTCTCATTAACGAAGGAAAACACGTCGTCGAGATCGATATTGTCGACCACCCGGGAACCGTAAAACGGAGCTTGTGGAATCAGGACATCGCTGCGAATCGCGGAACGAGTTGTGTGCGTCGTATCACCGTCGCTCATTGCTCCGCGCGGCTTTGCTCGCTTACTGATGCCGAGTTTTGCTTCCTCTCCGACACGATCCTCTATGTCTTCAGCCGGATCGCCATCGGTGAAGCCCGCCGCGGCCGCCTTCGTAAGGTCAGCAGTGATCACTTGTTCGCCGTTACCGCCGACGAGCTTATCCATCGTGTGTAAACCTGCAAATGCATCACCGGCATAGTAAAGGCTGCCCTTATAGATAGACTTCAGGTCCTCATCAACGTAGCGACGGGTTAATGCAGCTCCACCAAGTATGACCGGCACGGTGATGCCACGCTCGTTCATGAGGTCGAGATTGTCCTTCATGATCAAAGTAGACTTTACCAGCAGGCCACTCATGCCAATCGCGTCTGCCTGGTGTTCCGCCTGTGCCTGGAGAATATTATCGATGGGCTGCTTGATGCCGAGATTGATTACCTTGTACCCGTTGTTAGTGAGAATGATGTCGACAAGATTTTTCCCAATGTCGTGTACGTCGCCTTTGACAGTGGCGAGCACCAACGTGCCCTTTGCTGTTGCCCCACCCTTCTTCTCCATAAACGGTTCCAGAAAACGCACGGCCGCTTTCATCGCTTCCGCTGATTGCAGGACGAATGGCAATTGCATTTGCCCGCTGCCAAAAAGATCGCCGACTACTTTCATCCCTGCAAGCAGGATGTTGTTGATGATATCGAGCGCGGGATATGTTTCGAGGGCCGTGGTCAGCTCTGCCTCAAGACCAATCTTTTCGCCGTCGATGATGTGATTCTTAAGCCGCTCTTCGACAGTCGCACCCTTCGATTCCTTCTTCGCGGCCTTAGTCTTTACGTTTTCGAACAATGTCGTGAACGCGGTCAACGGATCATAAGTACAAACGTCTCCGTCAAACTCGCGCCGGTCGTAGATCAAATCACGCGCGACTTTTAGCTCCT